>DAOVWI010000032.1 GCA_030636765.1 Gemmatimonadales bacterium | reverse complement strand
GCGGTCGCGCTCATCGCGCTGGTCAGCGGCGGCTGGTTGCTTCAGCAGGGTACGGTACGGGACGATTCCTACGCTCAGGCGCAGCTGCTGGACGAGGTTCTTCGCCTCGTCGCCGAGCGCTACGTCGAGGAGACGGATCAGAGCGAGCTCTATCGGATGGCGATCGACGGGCTCCTCTCCGAGTTGGGCGATCCGTACACCGGCTTCCTCGACAAGGACGAGTGGAAGGAGCTCCAGCTGAGCACCACGGGCAACTATGGGGGCCTGGGGATCCGGATCGACGAGCAGAACGGTTGGGTGACGGTCGTCGCCGTTCTCCCGAACACCCCGGCTGAGCGGAAGGGGCTGATGACGGGAGACCGGATCGTGGAGGTCGACGGCGGGTCCGCGGAGGGGTGGAGCACCACGGATGCCGTCCAGGTGCTGCGCGGCCCCAAGGGAAGCACCGTCGCGCTTGTCGTGGCGCGCCCCGGCGTCGATCGGCTTCTGAGCTTCGAGATCGAGCGTGACGAGGTTCACGTCGTGTCGGTGAAGTCCTTCATGGTGGACGACCGGGTGGGCTTCCTGCGCCTCGAGCAGTTCAGCCGTGAGGCCCGCGGCGAGGTCGAGTCGGCGATGGACGGCCTGCTGGCCGAGGGCGCCGAGTCGGTCATCCTCGATCTGCGCACGAACCCGGGCGGCCTGCTCGAGGAGGGCATCGCCGTAGCCGACCTCTTCTTGTCTCGGGGGGTCGAGGTGGTCGAGACGCGCTCACGCAATCGGAGCGAGAACCAGACCTACCGGGCTCCTACCAAGGAGCAGTATCCCGGCGTGCCGCTGGTGGTGCTCGTCGGGCCGTTCTCGGCTAGCGCCTCGGAGATCGTCGCGGGAGCGCTCCAGGATCACGATCGGGCCCTGATTGTCGGGACGACCTCGTTCGGGAAGGGTCTCGTGCAGACCCTCTACCCGCTCACGGGCGGCAATTATCTGAAGATGACGACCGCGCGCTGGCATACGCCGACCGGGCGTTCCATACAGAAGTCCTTCCGCACCGGGGATCTCATGGCCCTCGATGACGAGATTATCTCGATGGAGGGCGATCTGGTCCAAGACGGCGTGGACACGGCGAGCCGGGAGACCTTCTACACGGACGCCGGGCGCGTCGTGTATGGGGGAGGCGGCATCACGCCGGACCTGATCGTGATGCCGGACACGCTGACCACGGCGGAGCAGGCCTTCCGTGAGGCACTCGCCAACAGCAACGTGGCACTTCGAGATCCTTCGTTCCGCTTCTCCGTCCGGTGGGCCCACGACCACCCCGAACTTCGGGAGGACTTCGAGATCACGCCGGCGATGCGGGACGCGTTCTACGCCTTCCTCGTCGAGGAGGAGGGGGCAGAGTTGAGCCGCGAGCTGTACGACGAGGCCGCGGGCTGGATCGACTGGGAGATAGGCATCCGCATAGCACAGGCGTCGTTCGGAGAGGTCGCATCGCTGAAACGAACGCTGCGACGCCAACCTCAGGTGACGACGGCCATCGCCCTTCTGGAAGAGACCGATTCCACGCAGGGGCTCTTCGCGCTGGCGGCCCGAGAGCTCGGTGAGACGGCCGCTGAGGATTCCGACACACGCCGGGTGGCTCAGCCCAACTGACGAGCTCGCCGGGTCGGGCGACGTGCCCGTTCCGGCTGGAGCGGGCGACGTGCCGCAGCGACGGCTGATCCTGTTCGCCAAGGTGCCGGAGCCCGGACGGGCCAAGACGCGGCTCGCTCCGGATTTGGGAGAGGAGGGGGCGGCCCGTCTCTACCAGGCGTTTCTCGACGATGCGATCGCGCTGTGCGGCCGGATCGAAGGCGCCTCCCTCGAGGTGTGGGCCAGCGGTGGTGCCGGGCCTGCTGGTGGCGCCGACGTCAGCGCCGGCGACGTCAGCGGCGGCGAAGGGGTGAGTTCCGACGCCGGGGTCCGGGAGTATTTTGCCGGTCGCTACCCCGATCTGCCGGTGCGGCTTCAGAGCGGACGAGCCCTCGGGGAGAGGCTGAGCGGAGCGTTCGAGAGCTCCTTTGCGGCCGGCGAAGACCACGTAGTCATCACCGGGAGCGACCATCCGACGCTCCCATCCTCCTACCTGGATCGGGCTTTTTCGGCTCTCGTCGACGCGCAGCTGGTGATCGGCCCGTCGGCCGATGGCGGCTACTACGCGATCGGACTCACGAGCCGCGCCTGGCCCGAAGCGGCGAGCCTGTTCGTCGGCGTGCCCTGGTCGACGCCGGCCGTGCTGGAAACGACCCGCAGGACGGCGCGGCGTCTCGGCCTCGGCCACGTCGAGCTGCCGGAGTGGTACGACGTGGATGATCCGGCCGGGCTTCGGCGGTTGCGCCGGGAGGCCGATCCGGCCAGCCACACCGGCCGAATGCTCGCCCGGCTGCCGGCCGGCACGCCGCGCTGAGAGGTTCCGATCCGACAGGGCCTCCGGGCGGCTCCGGTTCTCGCTCTGGGGCTGGCCGGCGTCTCGGTCTCGGCGGTGCTCGTGCGCCTGGCCGATGCGCCCGTCAGCGCGATCGCGTTCTGGCGTCTTTCCCTCTCGCTGCTTCTCGTGCTTCCGCTCCTCGGGGTCTCCGGGGATTGGCGCGAGGTGCGGCGCCTGACCCGGCCGGAGTGGCTCTGGGTGGGGGTGGCCGGAGGGGCGCTCGCTCTGCACTTCGTCAGCTGGTTCCTGTCGCTCGAGTACACGAGCGTGGCGAGCTCCACGGTTCTGGTCACCGCGCATCCCCTCTACGTGGGACTCCTTTCCGCCCTCTGGCTTCGAGAGCCGCCGTCGGCCAAAGAGTGGCTCGCGATCGTCGTCGCCACCGCCGGTGCCTTCTGGATCGGCTGGGGCGACTTCCAACTCGGCCGGGAGGCGTTCATCGGCGACCTCCTTGCTGCGCTCGCCGCCCTGTGCGCGGCGCTGTACTTCATCGCCGGCAGGCGACTTCGGGGCGGGCTGGGCCTGTGGAGTTACGTGGCGCCCGTCTACCTCCTGGCCGCCCTCCTGACGGGAGCATCGATGCTGGTGCGGGACGTTCCCGCGACGGGCTATTCGACGGAGACCTGGATGCTGTTGGCCGCCATGGCGCTCGGTCCCATGCTTCTCGGCCACACGTCCTTCAACTGGGCACTTCGCCACGTGCGGGCGTATGTTGTCAGCCTCGTGGTGCTGCTCGAGCCGGTGGGGGCTACCGTGCTGGCGGTCGTCGTGCTCGGATCGGGAGAGCGGCCCACCGTGAACACGGTCATCGGAGGGCTGGCCATCCTGTTCGGCATGGCGCTCCTCGTGCGGGAGCAGGCGCGTCGCTCCGCTTCGGCGCGGTCATTACCGGAAGGCGGGTGAACGCGTGCGATCGGTGAGGAATACGGTTCGGGTGAGCCGGGGCGCCGAGGTCGAATCCGTTCACCGGGTGAACGGGATCGTGGTCGGCCTGGATGGGGACGAGGAGGCTCAGTTCGGGGACTCCGAGCTGCTGGCTTTCTGGCGCTCCGCGATGAAGCCGTTCCAGGCGCTTCCTCTCGTGGCGGACGGAGTGACGCAGGCCTACGACTGGGGCCCGGCGGAGCTCGCGCTCTGCTGCGCCTCTCACGACGGCACCCCGCTCCACGTGGCCGGCGTGAACTCCATGCTCGGAAAGCTGGGCCTCTTCTCCGGGCAGCTCGAGTGCGGCGTTCACCCGCCGTATGACGAGCCTTCGGCCGAGGCCATCCTCCGGGCGGGGGGTCGGTTCACGCCCGTGCACAACAACTGTTCGGGGAAGCACACCGGTATGCTGGCGCTCGCGCTCTTCCACGGGTGGCCGCTGCGCGGATATCCGGGCCGGGACCATCCCGTGCAGGCGAGGATTCGCCGTGAGCTGGCGGATTGGCTCGACGTGGATCCGGATATCCTCAGGTGGGCGATCGACGGCTGCGGCGTGCCGACGCCCTATCTGTCCCTCCGTCAGATGGCGCGTGCCTACGCCCGCCTCGGCCGGGCCGGCGCGGCTGGCGACACGGGGCCGAGCGAGGTTGTCAGCGCGATGACGGCTCGTCCCGAGCTTGTGTCCGGGGAAGGCAGCTTCTCGACCCGCCTCATGCAGGCGACCGATGGCCGCGTTCTCGGCAAGGAGGGGGCCGAGGGCGTTTTCTGCGCCGCCGGGCCGCGAGACGGTTGGGGTCTGGCGGTCAAGATAGGAGATGGGGCCACGCGAGCTGCCGCACCGGCCGTCATCCGTATCCTGGAGACGCTGGACCTTCTGCAGGAGGCCGAGTCGGAGCGGCTCGCCGATCTCCGGGAGCCGTTCGTGCTGAACCGCCATGGCAAGAAGGTCGGGTCCGTTCGCGCCGACGTGCATCCCAGGGTCGTGCCGGTTCCGGCAAGGCTCTGAGCTCCGGCCCTAGCGTGGCCGATCCAGAGCTGCCGGGGCCGCCACTCGCCCCGACGCGAACGGCTCTCGTTCGGGTCGCGGCGGCGCATGCGTCCCGCGACGAGCAGGCGCTGCGCCGCTGGTTGATCGCGGCGCGCGCCGCGGCGGGCCCGGCGGCCGTCGAAGAGGTGCTCCTCCAGGCCTACCTCTTTCTGGGGTTCCCCGCGGCGATCTGGGCGCTCGGCGTCTGGCGGGCGGTGGGTGGGACGGCCGACGGTGACGGTTCCATGAGTCCGGGAGCGCCGGGCTCCGTGGCCCCGGGAGAGCCGGGCTCCATGGCGCCGCTCGAGGAGTGGGAGCGGGTGGGCGAGGAGGTCTGCCGCCGCGTGTACGCAGAGAACTACGAGAAGCTCCGGCGCAACGTCCGGGCGCTGCACGGCGAGCTCGACCGCTGGATGATCCAGGAGGGATATGGAAAGGTGTTGAGCCGATCGGCGCTCGACCTGGTGACCCGGGAGCTCTGTGTCGTGGCGGCGCTAGCGGTCACGAGGTGGGAGCCGCAGCTGCACTCGCACATGCGCGGCGCCCTGAACGCCGGCGCCTCGCTGCCGGAGGTGGAGGCCGCACTGGAGGCCGGGCTGGCGTTCGGGAGCGAGGAGAGTTGGAAGGGGAGGGCGAGAGCCCTCTGGGAGCGCATCCGGGAGCGTCATGTTTGTTGATCAGGCCACGATCCACGTGAAGGCCGGTGCCGGAGGGGCGGGTGCCGTCGCCTTTCGTCGAGAGAAGGGCGTGCCGTTCGGGGGGCCGAGCGGGGGCGACGGGGGGAAGGGTGGGGATGTGGTTCTGGCGGCCGACCCGCAGCTGGAGACCCTTCTCGACTACAGCTACCGCGAGCACTACAAGGCGGGTCGGGCGGGACACGGCGAGGGCAAGAAGCGGCACGGCGCGGACGGAGATGATCTGGTGCTTCCGGTGCCCCTCGGCACGGTCGTGAAGGACGCCGAGACGGGTGATCGGGTGGGAGAGCTGCTCGCCCCGGGGGACCGGCTCATCGTGGCCCGGGGCGGTCGGGGCGGGCGAGGGAACGCGGCGTTTGCGACGCCCACCCGCCAGGCACCGCGGCACTGGGAGCCCGGCTCGTGGGGGGAGGAGCGAAGCCTCCTGCTGGAGCTGAAGCTCATCGCCGATGTCGGGCTGGTGGGCGAGCCGAACGCCGGGAAGTCGACCTTCTTGGCGGCCGTGTCGGCGGCCCGGCCCAAGATCGCCGAGTACCCGTTCACCACGCTTGCACCCAACCTGGGGGTCGCGGAGCTGTCTGACGTGCGCCGTTTTGTCGTTGCCGACATCCCCGGGTTGATCGAGGGCGCCCACGAGGGGAAGGGACTCGGGACACAGTTCCTCCGGCACATCGAGCGCACCCGGACGCTCGCGATGCTGGTTCCGATCGACTCGCCCGACCTGCAGGCGACCTACCGGCTGCTCCGAAACGAGCTGCTGGCGCACGACGCGGCCCTCGACCGGATTCCGTTCTGCGTGCTGATCACCAAGGTCGATCTCTTGCCTGCGCCGAGGGAGGTGGAGCTGGATGCCCCGGAAGCATGGGAGATCTTCCACGTCTCCTCGGTCACCCGCGAAGGCCTGACCGACGTTCTGGAGGCGTTGTGGGCGCGGGTGCAGGAGGAGAAGCGGGAGGAGCGGGGCGACGAGGAGCGGTTTCCCGAGCTAGAGGAGTGGGCCCGCTGAGCGTCGCTCCGTCCCCCGAGGAAGTGGCTGCCGCCCTCGGGCTGGCAGAAGTGCCCCGCCTCGGGCCGGCTCGCATCCGTTTCCTGATCGACCGCTTCGGTTCGGCCAGGGCCGTCCTGGCGCGCGGGAGGCACGATGCCGATCTGGCTCCGTTCTTCCGGCGGCGCCTCGTGTCCGTGCGCCCGGCGTCCCGAAGCCGGATCCGCAGGCTCCACGACCGTGGCGTCCGGCTCGCCGTGTACGGATCGGCCGGATACCCGCAGCGGCTCTGCCACCTGCACGACCCACCCCCAGTGCTGTACCTGGCGGGCCCCGCCGCCCTGCCGACGAAGCGCGCCGTCGCCGTGGTCGGGACACGGAGGGCGACCTCGTACGGCCGCCGGCTGGCCCGCCAGATCGCGGGCGGTCTCGCCACGGCCGGATGGAGCGTGGTAAGCGGCATGGCACGCGGTATCGATGGCACCGCCCACGCTGCGGCGCTCGACGCCGACGGCGTGACCGTCGGAGTGCTCGGCTCGGGCCTCGACTTCGAGTACCCTGCCTCCAACCGCGCCCTGTATCGCCGCGTTCGCCAGGCGGGCCTGCTGACGACCGAGTTCGCGCCGGCCGTGCGCCCGGCGCCGGGGTTCTTTCCGCGTCGGAACCGGATCATCGCGGCGCTCGCCGACGCCGTCGTCGTGGTGCAGGCGGGCGGTCGAAGCGGAGCCCTCATCACGGCCGGCCACGCCCTCGACATCGGGCGAGAGGTGCTGGCGGTCCCTGGCCCCGTCGGGCTGGCGGCGAGCGAGGGGGTCCACGCACTGCTTCGTGACGGAGCCGCCGTGGCGACGAGCGCCTCCGATATCATCGATCTGTTCAGCGGTCGCATGGGCGCAACCCCCGACCGGCCGACAACGGAGGGCTCTGCGACGCGGGGCTCTGCGACGGGGGGCCGACCGGCGGCCGATGTCCCGGAAACCATGGCGGAGCAGGTTCTTCGGCGACTCTCCGGTGGGCCGGCCACGGCCGACGAGATCCTACGGGCGCTGGATCGGCCGGTTCCGGAAGTGCTCTCCGTCATCGGCAGCCTCGAGCTGGAGGGGATCTTGCGGCGTGAGGCCGACGGTCGATACGTGCTATCGCAGCGCGCTGGAGCGCGGGCTTAGGTTCCTTGGCACGTCGCCGGGGTTTTTCAGCGACCTGCGCGCGAAGGCTTCAAGAAAGCCGCGAGCGGAACGGATCCGGCCCGAAGCGCGTATCGAAGAACGGCCCTGCCGCTAGCACGACCTGCTGGTGGCGCGCACGGGCTCGGTTTCGATGGAGAACATGAGCGGATGTCCGAAAACCTGACGGAGCGCGAGAACGCCGTGCTGCTGGCCGTACTCGAGTCGTACATCGCTACGGCCGAGCCGACCGGATCGCGGAAGATCGCCAAGCAGTACCCGCTTGGCGTGTCGCCCGCGACCGTCCGCAACACGATGGCCGATCTCGAATCGAAGGGTTTTCTCGCCCACCCGCACACCTCGGCTGGTCGCGTGCCCACGGACCAGGCGTACCGATACTACGTGGACCAGCTGATGGGCTGGCGTTCGCTGCCTCAGACCCAGCAGGTGAGGATCGAGCGGGAGCTGACCGCGGGACAGGCCACGGCGGTGGAGGAGCTGGTCGCCAGGGCGGCTTCCGTACTCAGCCTCCTCACCGGGGAACTGGGTCTCGCGATAGGCCCGGCCCTTTCGGAGGCGGTGCTTCAACGGCTCGATCTCGTTCCGGTGGATGGCGAGAAGGTGCTCCTGGTGTTCACCCTGGAGTCCGGCGTCGTGCGCACGGTGTACGTGGATATCAGATCCTCGCTTACCCGTCAGACCCTGTCGGCGCTGGCCGGAGCGCTCAACGAGCGCCTGGCAGGCAGCACCCTGCTCGAGATCGAGGCCACCCTCACGGAGCGGCTCCGCGACCTCCCCATGGAGGGGTCGGCGGGGGAGTTGGTGAACATCTTCATGGAATCAGGCCCGGAGATCTTCGAATGGGTCGCGACGAACCGGGACGTGCACCTCGGCGCGGCGTCCGTGCTGGCGGAGCAGCCGGAGTTCACCACGACCGAGGGCCTGCGGCAGCTGATCGAGCTGACCGAGCGCCGGGATCTGCTTGCAGAGGTTCTCGGGGAGCGGGGAGTGACCAGCGGGCCGCAGATCACGATAGGGACGGAGCACGAGGCTCCCGAGCTGCTCGACCTGACCATCGTGACGGCGACCTACTCGGTAGGTCAGCTTCAGGGGGTGGTCGGCGTGATCGGCCCGACGCGGATGCCGTATGAGAAGGTGATCGCCGTGGTCGATTGCACTTCGGCCCTCGTCTCCCGCCTGACGCAAGCCTGAGCGGCTCCGAACCGGCACTCGGCACCTACCGAAACGTGGCGGATTTCTACCAGACTCTGGGCGTGTCCCGGCAGGCGAGCGCGGACGACATCAAGAGGGCGTACCGCAAGCTGGCCATGGAGCACCATCCCGATCGCAACGCGTCGCCCGACGCCGAGGCGAGGTTCAGGGAGGTGACGCAGGCGTACGAGGTGCTGCGCGACCCGGAGAAGCGCGACCTGTACGACCGCTACGGCGAGGCGGGTATTCGTCGGGGCGCCGGCACGGGCTTCGGGATGGGCGGGTTCGGCTTCGCCGACGCTTTCGATGTCTTCATGCGGGAGTTCGGCGGTGGAAGCCCGTTCGAGGAGATCTTCTCCACGCGCCGGCGCTCGGGCCCCCGGCGTGGAAGAGATGCCAAGGTCCGCGTCCGCCTCACTCTGGGGGAGGCGGCGAGCGGGGTGAAGAGAACCCTGCGTGCGCGGCTGCTGGACGGTTGCGAGCGCTGCAGCGGGAGTGGTGCCGAGCCCGGCACGTCGCCGGTGGCGTGCGAAACGTGCGGGGGGAGAGGCGAGGTTCGAAGCGTTCAGAGCTCGCTCCTCGGCCAGTTCGTGAGCGTGCATCCATGCCCGCGGTGCGGAGGTGAGGGACGGCGCATCGAGACGCCCTGCGCCGAGTGCCGGGGGCAGGGCAGGCTCCAGAAGGAGAAGAGGATCACGATCGACGTGCCGCCCGGCGTGTCTTCCGATGACTTCCTCCGGCTTTCCGGTCGTGGAAACGCCGGGCCGAAGGGAGGGCCGCAGGGTGACCTGCTCGTCGCCCTGGAGGTCGAAGAGGACCCGCGTTTCGAGCGGCACGGCGACGATCTGGTCCACAACCTGGCCGTGACCTTCAGTCAGGCGGCGCTCGGCGACCAACTCACGGTCCCGACAATCGATGGCACGGCGGAGCTTGAGATCCCGGCAGGCATCCAGAGCGGGCAGGCCCTACGGCTGAGAGGGCGTGGGATGCCGAAGCTGCGGGCCCAGGGGCGGGGCGATCAGATCGTGCGCGTACTCGTCTGGACTCCGGCCCGCCTCTCGAGCGAGCAGCGTGAGACGATGGAGCGTCTCGCGGAACTGGAGGATGCGGCCCCGGAGCCGGACACGAAGCAGCCGGGCTTCTGGGAGCGCGTCAAGCAGGCCTTCAGCGCCTAGCGGCCCTGGGCTGCCCGGGGGCCACCGCGGCCCGCTGCCTGCGGGCGCACCGCAGCCGCCAGCTACACGTGTTAGGCCGCGTAGCCGATCACGGCGAAGAAGTGGCACGTCGTGCCGGTTAGGACGCAGAGGTGCCAGAGAAAATGAGCATACCTCACTCGCTTCATGGCGTAGAACGCCACCCCGCCCGTATATGCGACACCGCCGGCCACAAGCCACATAAGACCCGCCTGCGGTATGCGCTCCCACAGCGGCTGAATCGCGACAACCGCGAGCCAGCCCATCGCCAGATAGATCGCCGTGGAGATAATCGGGTACCGTAGCCCCCCGACCACCTTGAAGATGATTCCCGCCAGCGCCAGGCCCCACACCGTGCCGAAGAGCGCCCAGCCCCACGCGCCGCTCAGTATGCCAAGCGTGAAGGGTGTGTAGGTACCGGCGATCAGAAGAAAAATCGCTGCATGATCGATGACCCGAAACGCTCGCTTGGCTCGTGAGTTCGGAGAGGCGTGGTAGAGAGTGGATGCCAGGTATAGGACAGCCATAGTCGCGGCGAAGATGCTGACGCCCACAATACTTGCGGCACCGTGGGGGATCGCACCCAGCACCAAGAAGGGCGTCACAGCGAGGACCGCCAGGAAGCCAACGCCGTGGCTCACGCTGTTCGCGATCTCTTCGCCAACTGATTGTTGAGAAATGTGCACTCAACCCTCCTTCAGTCGTGCCCCCTTGGTCTCAAGGCCACGGCACCAGTCCACGATACCGCGCCCCACCTGCCCGCATTGGCTCAGCGCGCTCGTCTGAGCAGCCGGGCAAAAATCATGAAGTGAGTCACCAGAAGGAGTGGCACGAAGAGTGTCGGAATGTACCAAGCCGCTCCGAAGTCCGTTACCACACTTGCTTGGCGCAGTGCGTTCAGCAGGTCCACCGTGCCGACAATGTTGAAGAGCCAGACCAGCGCCAACGCCCTGCCCCAGCCAGTCCGCAGAGCGATGAGCGCCAGCAACGCCAGCACAGCCGTTACCAAGTCCCCGTAGGCGGCAGGAATGGCGAAAGCGCCTGGCAGCGGTCGCGCAACGACTCCGGGGACAAGGAATACCATTCCCATGTAGCGAAACGCATGAGGGAGAGTCAGCCAGAAAAGAGCGTCGTGTGGCGACTTTGTCTCTATCCAGGGAGCCACCAGCCACTTTGCAATCAGACCCCACACAACAAGGCTCAAGACGAACTGCAGTCCGAAGATTGCTAGAGTATCCATAGGTTACCCCTCCCCAGACTGTTTGTCCGAATAGACCCAGTCAGGACGTTGACTCATGAGGGCCCGCAAGTCCATGCGAATCTCCTCGGCTGTCGGCCGACCCACGAACCACCAACCGTTGTAGATCTTGTAGATGGTCCGGCGTCGATCAAGGATGAACGTATACGGAATGTAAACCTCGCCATGCACCGGATCCGTTCGGTCGACCATCTGTAGCTCGTGGAGCAGCGTGCGGTCCGGGTCCATCAAGAACGGCCAGTCTGCGGCCAGCGCCGTCCGCGTCTCATCAGTGTTCATCCGGTCATCGACCGACACAGTGATCATCCTGCAATAGTTGACGCGAAACTCCGGCTGCAACTCCTTCACGTAGGTCGTCAACTGACGACGATCTTTTGGTCAATAGTAACCCCGGCTGAAGATCAGAACGGTCGGAAAGCCCCGAATGAGCTTGGACAGACGTTGGGCCTTTCCATCTTGGTCGGGCAACTCAAAGTCGGGGAACTTGTTGCCGACCTTCAAATCGGGATGCATCGGGTAATCCATGGTTACCTCGTTGGTGTGTGTGCGGGCGCGTAGGTTCTGTTTAGCTGCGGCCTAACGATCGGGCGGCCAATCACGCAGGATCCTTTCGGTTTCTTCGGCGTGGCCGCTTTCATCGCGGACCATATCTTCCAATTGCACAACCAATCCCTTGTCTCCGAATTCATCGGCTTCCTCTGCACGCTGCGCGTAGTCTTCGGTCGCTTGTCTCTCGGCGGCCAGGACGGCTTCGAGCATTTCGCGATTTGTTCTTGCTGTGGGAACGGGCTGTGGAGTGGTCGTGGGCTCGCTGCCCAAGGCAACGATCTTGTTGGCAAGGAACTGTGCGTGGAGTTGTTCGTCGGCGACTTCAGTGAGGAAGAATTGTGAGAGTTGGGGACGGTACGGACCGGTGACCTTTGCGGCGTAGGTGAGGTATTGAATGATAGCGCCGAGTTCACCGGCGAGATCCTTGTTGAGCCGTTCAATCATTGTTTGTTTGTCCATCTGTGCCTCCGTGGAATTTGAACGCTTGACCGGGCTACCCCAGGAAGATGCCAGTCGGGTCAGATTCCATCTCTTCGATGACCCGCTGAACCTCTCGGACGGATTCGAAACCCTCGTATGGGTGAAACCGTCCGTTTCGATCGGACCACTTTAGCATCCATTTGTGGGTTTCGGGATCGAACTGGAAGCGGGCGAAGCTCAGGTCCGTGTATTCTCCGGGTTTGCCGCGCCACATGGGCCTGCGTTCGAAGAGGGTGATCTGGTTGCCACGTACCTTCCAGTGGTACGAGAGCTCCTTGCGGATCTCGGGCGGCACCCGCTCGCAGAACTTGTCGAGGCATGCGCCTGCTCGCTTTCGTTCGAGCTCCGGAATCGCCACTTCGCCTCCTGATCTTCGCCGCCTAACGACTTCGCGATTCTCCTGTGAATCAGGGTGCGGGTCGAGCGCGATGAGGGCAAGGTGAGAGCCTCGCGGATCTTGATGCACTCCGCCAGCAACCATCGCGTGTTATGGAGCGGGGAACGCTTGCCACGGGTGTTATACCATGGTATACTTATGGTATGAAGACCGCAATCTCCCTGCCAGATGACCTTTTTAGGTCTGCCGACACCCTCGCCCAGCGGTTGGGGATGTCCCGAAGCCGGCTCTACGCCACGGCCGTTGCGGAGTACTTGGCCAAGCACCGCGACGAGGATGTCACGGGCAGACTCAACGATGTCTTCGCTGACGAACCCAGCGGTATCGACCCCGCGTTGCGGTCCGCTCAGGCGCGCAGTCTGAGTTCCGCTGAGTGGTAGTGGAACGCCGTGAGGTGTGGTGGGCCGATCTGGAGGAACCTCGCGGATCCGAGCCCGGATTTCGCCGCCCGCTCCTCATCGTTCAGGCCGATGCCTTCAATCGCAGCAGACTGCGGACGGTTCTCTGCGTGGTCCTCACCTCGAACACACGGCTCCTCGACGCTCCTGGCAACGTCCTTCTCCCGGCCAGGAGCAGCGGCCTCCCCAAGGACTCCGTAGCCAACGTCATGCAGATTGTGACCCTCGACGAAGACTATCTCTCGGAGCGGACTGGGCGAATCGTGCCCAAGCTCATGGCACACGTCGATGCCGGACTGAAACTGGTCTTGGATCTGTAGCATGAGAGGCAGTAGAAGACCAAGCTTGTTCGGATGCGGACGGGAGCACCGCGCACGCGCTCGACGATGTAGGGAAACGCCTCAGGCGGAAGGCCAAGTTCGAAGCGGCGGTCGAACCACGGAAGACGGTGCATGGTCATGGTAGGGAATCCGGGTGAAACGAACGGGCGGCCGTCTAACTCCTATTAGGTCGATCGCGGAACAGCGGCAGACAGGCGGTTGCGATCTGCTCGATGTGTCGATGGTCGGTTCCACAGCAGCCGCCCATTACGCTGAGTTGATGGAGTCGGCTCTTGAGCTCTGCGTACTCCCGCCCAAGCTCGACGGGGTCACCGGTGTCCAACTCGGACGCTTCGTCCAATTCAGCGTGGCTCATACGCGAGGCGTTGGCTCTCAGGCCACGAATGCGTTCGACCCACGGTTCTCCTTCTTCCAGCGCTGGCTCGAAGTGAGTGGGATGGGCGCAGTTGATCATGTAGTAGGTCGGATGACCTGAGGTTGCCTCGTCAACCTGCTCGATGGCTGCCTTCAGAGTCTGGCCGGTCGGAAGATTGCCATCGATCTCCACTGTGAAGGAGATTGCAACGGGCATCTGCGCTTGCCGAGCGGCGCTGGAGACCCCCACGGCCTCGTCCGCGTAGTTCATGGTGATGGCGCACACCATATCCGCTGCCGTACTCGCAAGAGTATCGACTTGCTCGCTGTGGTACGCCTCCGCTTCCGGCACCGACATCGCGCGATCGGGGACATACCCATCTCCGCGTGGGCCGACACACCCGCTGATGACCACCGGGGCCCGATCGGTCCCGTACTCGCTCCGAACCTCCTCGAGCAGGTTGATGGCTTCACGGTTTGCCCGGGCCAGGTCATCGGTCGTGTAGCCGAGCCGGGTCCCCCAGTCCGGGCTCGCACGCCAGGTCGGGCTTTCGAGAATGAGGCCGGCGCTGAAGTGTTTGGCGAGATCCGCATACGTGCAGAAGTACTTGCGAAGAGTCGCTCTTCCCTCCGGAGTCTTCAGCAGGTGGAACGCAGCGAAGTGAGGAAGCTCCAGGCCTTCGTGGAAGATGAGGGTGGTCTCGATGCCGCCGTCGGTGAGAAAGAGATCACCGCCAAGCTGCGGCAACGCGTTCCGGTATCGAGTCATGGCGTCTCTCCGAACCGTGTGCGAATGTACTCCTGGGCGCTGTCGGGGGCAGCTTTATATCCCGGACCCTCTAGGGCCCTAAGTTCCCTGCCGCCTTCGTATCGAGAATCCAGAGCCCGCCTCGCGCCAGCTGGGCCGGGCAAGCGTTCGGGTCCATCGGTCCGCTCAGCGCCAGGGCGACAGCTTTTGCCTTCGGCGTCCCCCGAACCAGCACGAAGACCGTTCCGGCCGTGCGGATCACGCGTGGCGTGATCGTCATCCGCATGCGGGGCGTCAGGGGGCTTTGGGCGACCGCAACCCTCCGAGGTCCCTCCTCGAGGTTCTTAGATCCGGGAAAGAGAGACGCGGTGTGGCCGTCCTCGCCGACGCCGAGGGCGAGTAAGTCGATGGGGTCGGGGAGAAGCCGCTCGTACCGCGCGGCGGCTGCCTCCAGGTCGGGAAGCTCCGCCTCCATCCGGTGCACCGCTCCGGCCGGCTCGGGGAGAAGGTCCAGGAGAGACTCTCTCACGAGCCGGTAGTTGCTCCGGGCGTCGTCAGGCGGAACGGCGCGCTCATCCGCGAAGTAGATGCCGACTAGGCTCCACGGAACGCCCGGCGCGCGGGCCAGTCTCTCGTAGACGGGGCCAGGCGTCGATCCGCCGGAGAGCGCGAGCGAGACGGGCGCCTCGCCGGGCTTTTCCAACACCCGAGCCCGGAGGGCCTCGGCCAGCAGGTCGGCGGCGACCGCGGCAAAATGCTCGGGGTGGGTCACGAGGACGTCAGAGTCACCCAGCCGGAAGCACTCTGTGCGGGCCTCCTCGCGCGGCCTCACGCTGGTTCGGTGATTCTACAAGCGCATACGTACAAAGGCCTTACTGTCAGTCGTCTCACACGTTCCTCCAGCTGCGCCCGTCATCTCGGATCAGGGCCTCGGCCGCTGCCGGACCCCAGGAGCCGCTGGCGTAGTTGGGGAAATCCTCCGGCGCTCGCTCGTCCCAGCGCGTGATGATCGGATCGAGGACCTTCCAGGCCTCGTTGATCCAGTCGGCGCGCGCGAAGAGCGTCTGATCGCCTTGCATCACGTCGAGAAGCAGCCACGCGTAGGCCCTTGGCGGCTCCTCCACGCCGAACGCTTCGGCGTAGCGAAAGTTCATCGTCACGTCGCGCAGGGTGATACCCGGTCCGGGCTGCTTGGCGATGAACCGCTGCACGATTCCCTCCTCGGGCTGCAGCCGGAAGGCGAGCACGTTCGGAGGTACGGGCCCATCCGGACGCGGGAACATCACGTGGGGCGTGGGCTTGAACTGGATCGCCACCTCCGTGAGCTTCCGGGCCAGCCGCTTGCCCGAGCGCAGGTAGAACGGCACCCCCGCCCACCTCCAGTTGTCCAGGCCGAGCCGGATCGCGGCGAAAGTGGGAGTGCTCGACCCGGCTGCCACGCCCTCCTCCTCGCGGTAGCCCACCACGCTCTCCCCTCGCACTTCGCCGCTCCCGTACTGACCGCTCACGGCGTCACGCTCGATGTCGATCGGGCAACAGTTCATGGCCTGGAGGATCTTCACGGTCTCATCGCGCAGGGAGGAGCCGTCGAACGTCACCGGCGGCTCGATGGTGGCCATGCAGAGCAGCTGCAGGAGGTGATTCTGCATCATGTCGCGCACCACGCCCGTCTTCTCGTAGAACCCGGCTCGCGTACCGATCCCGATCTCTTCGGCCACGGTGATCTGGATGTGATCGATGTAGTTGCGGTTCCAGATCGGCTCGAAGGCGGGGTTTGCGAACCGGAAGACCAGCATGTTCTGGACGGTTTCCTTGCCGAGGAAGTGATCGATCCGGTAGATCTGATCCTCGTGGAAGGAGCGTTGGATCTCCCGGTCCAGCTCGAGCGCGCTGCCCAGGTTCTCGCCGAACGGCTTCTCGATGACCAGTCTCCGCCAACCGGCCTCGCTGTGCGTGAGCCCGACCTCGGCAAGGCGCTCGGCGATGGTCGCGAAGAGGGAGGGGGGCACGGCGAGATGGAAGAAGACGTTGTCGGCGATGTTCGCCTCGGCCCTGACCCGCGCGATCTCGACCGACAGCCGCTCGTATCCCTCCTCCGGCGCTCCCGCCACGTCTCCCTGGACGTAGTGGAGTCGGCTCGCGAAATCCTCCCACGCCTCGGGATGCCAGGCGCACTCGTACTCCGCGGAGTCGCGCGCCACCTCACGGAAGTGCTCCGATGTCCATTCCCGCCTCGCGAACCCGATGACCGCGAAGCGATCCGGGAGCAGCCGCTTGCAGTAGAGCTCGAACAGGGAGGGAAGAAGCTCGGTGCGGGTGAGGTCCCCCGTGGCACCGAAGATCACCATCACCGATGGGTCGGCGGGCGTGCCCCGGCTGAGTCCCTCGCTCGGGGCCTCCCCGCCGGCCTTCACTCCGCCCACGTCCACTCCGCTCGGGGCTTCGAAGACACTGCCTCCCGGCGCCTTCACTCTGCCTCCCGCACCGCGTGGCCGCCGAACTGGTTCCGCAGGGCGGCGATGACCTGGTGGGCAAAACGCCTCTCCGTGCGCGACTCGAAACGCTCGTACAAGGACGTGGTGATCGCGGGGATCGGAATGGCCTTCTCGAGGGCGTAGTCCACGGTCCAGCGGCCGGTTCCCGAGTCGTCGATCCAGGGCTCTATCCGCGCGAGCTCGTTGCCCTCGTCGGTGAAGGCCCCGGCCAGAAGCTCCAGCAGCCAGCAGCGAACCACCGAGCCGTTCTGCCAGAGACGGGCAATCGCCCCGAGATCGAGCCCGAACTCCGAGCGCTCGAGGCACTCGAAACCCTCGCCGAGGGCCTGGAGCATGGCGTACTCGATGGCGTTGTGGATCATCTTCACGAAGTGTCCGGCCCCGCTCGGCCCGACGTGCGCATATCCGTCCGGAGGCGCGAGAGCCCGGAACGCGGGCTCGAGGCGCTCGAAAGCTTCCGCCGTTCCGCCGATCATCAGGTTGTAGCCGATCTCGAGCCCCCACACCCCCCCGCTGACTCCGACGTCCAGGAAGTCGACGTTCCTCTCCCCGGACGCCCGCGCGTGCTCGATCGACTCCGTGTAGAGGGTGTTGCCTCCATCGACGATCAGGTCGCCGGGCTCGACCCGGTCGAGCAACGAGGAGATCGTGGCCCGGGTCGGTTTGCCGTGCGGCACCATGACCCACACGATCCGTGGTGCGTCCAGGGCGCCCACCAGCTCCTCCAGCGAGCCGACGGTTTCGACGCCTGCCTCGGCGGCGCGCCGTGTGTTCTCCGCCGACAGGTCGTAGCCGGCCACCTC
>DAOVWI010000036.1 GCA_030636765.1 Gemmatimonadales bacterium | reverse complement strand
GTCAACGTGTACGCACTGTATGGCGGCGGCCAACAGTTCCTCGGCATCGTGACCAGCTGGAACAGGCACGACTTCGGCGTGTGGGGAACGTTGGCCGTGAGCACGCGGCTCCGGATCGTGGCGGACCCGATCGGATCCAATCAGAACTACGTGACCGAGGAGATCCTCGTCCGAAAGGGCGACGTGATCGAGGTAAGGGTGCTCGATCCCCTCGCCCAATCGTACTACACGGTGTACTGACCCCTCCTGCCGTGCTACCGGCCGGCCGTGCTCCCGGCCAGCCAGTTCTCGATGACGATGCCGAGCACGGCCAGGCTCACCGCACCGTTCTCGAGCACGCGGTCGTGGAATTCCCGGATGTCGAAGGACGGGCCCAGGGTCTCCTTCGCCTGGTCCCGCAGCCGGAACATCTCGCGCTGGCCGAGCTTGTATGCGAGCGCCTGCCCCGGCCACACGATGTACCGGTCTACCTCGTTGGCGACGTTGTTCTCCGCCAGCAGCGTGTTCTCCAGCATGTAGTCGATCGCCTGCTGGCGCGTCCAGCCAAACGCGTGGATCCCGGTGTCCACGACCAACCTGCTGGCACGCCACGCGTCGAAGGAGAGCACGCCCAGCCGGTCCAGGTCGCCCGAGTAGAGACGCATCTCGTCCGCCAGCCGCTCGGTGTAGAGCGCCCATCCCTCGACGAACGCAGTGGATCCCTGGTGCTTGCGGAACTCGGGGATTCCCGTGAGCTCCTGGGCTATCGCGATCTGGAGGTGGTGTCCCGGTATCCCTTCATGGAAGGCGAGCACCTCCGCATCGTACCGGGGGCGGGTTTCCGGCGCGTACGTATTGATGAAGTAGGTTCCCGGCCGTGAGCCGTCGACCGCCGGCTGCCGGTAGTACGCGATGGTGGTGAACGGCGCCTCGTAGAGAGGGATCTCATCGACGACGATCGGGGCCTCGGGAAGCCGTCCGAACCACGACGGAATCGCGTCTCGAGATCGCTCGGTCGCCTCCTCCGCCTTCGCCTTCACCTCCTCGCTCGTCGCGAAGTGCATGGCGGGGTCCGTGCGAAGCCGAAGCTGGATCTCGAGGATGTCGGAGGTGCCGAGCACCCGCTCGCCGAGGGCCACCATCTCGGCGCGGATTCGCGCGTTCTCCTGCAGGCCGATCTCGTGGATCTCCTCCGCGGACAGGCCGAGCGTCGTGTAGGCTCGGCGAAGCACCGTGTAACACTCCTCCCCGTCGGGCAGGCCCAGGAGTCCTACGCGATTTCCCATCCGGGTGATCGGCAGCACCTCATCCCGAAGGAACGCCAGGTAGCGCTGGAAGGAGGGACGGATGCTCTCCGCGGTCGCAGCCAGAAGCTCCGCCTGAAACGCCTGTCGATCTTCGTCGGACCACCCGGCGTGGCCCTCTCGCGCGGGCTTCGCCAGCGGCCACTCGGCATCGGGTTGGTCCAGCTGCGTTGCGAGCTGCTCGATCGTGTGCTCGACGGTCGTGCGGCTGGCGACGAGCCCTTCTTCAAGCCCCCGTCGATGGTTCTCGACGTACGCATCGATGTATGGGCCGATCGCTCGCCACCGGCGCGCCATCTTGCGGCCGTCCTCCGGCGTCTCGACACGCTGAAGCTCCGCCAGGCTCATGAAGCCGACCTGGGGGCCGTTCATGTGATCGATGCTCCACTCCGCCACCCGGCAGATCCTGCGGTCCAGCGGTTCGTGCAGCTCCTCTTCCAGCGCCAGGTAGGTGATCCGGTCCTGGCTCGTGAGGGCGTCGGGATCGATCGCCGTCAGTTCGCTCAGGAAGCCCTCTAGAGTCCGGTAACCCCGGTCCCGGCCCTCTGGAGTGATGTCGGCCAGCCGGTCGTCGTATCGACGGTCGCCCAGCCGAGTGGCTGTCGTCGGGTGGGCCGCCAGGTGCCACTCCCAGTAGCGTTCGGCCAGGCCTTGAAGGGCCTCCGAATCGTCCTGCACCGAGACCGTCGTGTCCGGTTCCTCCCCATCTCCCGTACACGCGGCCGTGGCCAGTGCCGCGATCGTCAGGGAGAGAACTGCCGTCAGCAACCGCATCGCCTCAACCTCTCGGTAGCGGGGATCGCGAGGGAGGTCGGCGGACCTCCAGCTGGAGCCTCGAAGGTAGATCGCTCCGGGCTCTGGCACGAGCGGCTTCCCGAGCGCACTCTATCTTGGCATCGCTCGCGCCCACCGGCAGACGTGCTGAAACTCGCAGGCATCGAGGAGAGGATCAGGTGACGGAACCCTTCTACACTTCCCACGCCGAGGTTTGGAAGATCGAGGGCGTCCATCGAAGGGCCCGGCTCGAGACCGGAGCCGAGTTCGACATGGGCGTGCACGGGCCGATCAAGGATCACTATCGGCTCGGGGGTCCGGATCTGCCGCTGCCGGTCGACTACATGGTCGCCCTTACCGGCGGGTGAATGCTTGGGACGCTCAACGGCGCACTGGAGGTGCGCGAGATCAGGCTCGACCCGGATGCGATCATGGCCCGGGTTACCGGCATCAACGAGATCGTGGACGGCCTTCCCGTGCTCACGCGGGTGGAGATCGATTACCGGCTGCGGATACCGAAGGGTACGCGCGAGGTCGTGGAACGGGCGCTCGAGCGGCACGCTGCGAAGTGTCCGACCGCTGCCACGCTGCGCGGGGCGGTGGAGGTGTCCTGGACCGCGGAGATCGAGGTGGAGGGCCAGGGCTGAGATCGGCCATAGCTACTGCGGTAAGCGACGCAGGCTGACGGTTGGCTACTCCAGCTGACGGCGCAGAGGACGCGGCCGCTGCAGCCGGAGCCACAGGATGCCGGAGAGCAACACGGCACCGCCCACGTACTGCAGGGGAGCGATTCTCTCGCCCAGGACCAGTGCCGCGATCGATACCGCCAGAAGCGGCTCCACGGTGGCGTAGATAGCCGCCTGGCCGGGCCCCAGGTCACGGATCCCGGCGAGGAGCAGCGTGACGGGGATGGCCGTGGAGATGAGAGCCATGAGCGCAACGAGAAGAGCTCCGCGGGTCCCTCCGCCGAGAGCCAATCCACCCGTAAGGAGCGCGACCAGGGTCGTCAGAGCGGCCGTCGCCAGAAGGCTCACCGCTGCGGCACCGTGTGCGGGTAGGTCGCGAAGCGCCGCTTGTCCCACCAGAATGTAGACGGCCACGAAGACGACGCTCATCAGGATGAGGAGAACCCCGATCGGCTCTCCCCGCTGACCCTCCAGCCCGACGATCAGGGCGCAGCCGGCGATGGCCAGCAGCGTCGCGGTCACGCGAGGCCGGGTCAGGGGCTCGCCGAGAAAGGCGGCCGCGAGGACGATGACGACGGCCGGATACGTGAAGAAGACGAGCGAGGCGAGCGAGGCGGAAACCCACTGGAGCGATGCCAGGTACGCCGTGGCGTTGACTCCGTAGAGGGCGCCCAGGGCCAGCAGGGCCGGCCACCGGTCGCGCGGCGGGGCAGCCCGACGGGTCACGCCGATGAACAGCCAGAGGACCGCGCTGGCCAGGACGAATCTCCATGCGACCATCGGTAGCACCCGAACCCCTTCCGCCAGGGCGAGCTTGCCCAGAGTCGGCAGATGGCTGTAACCGATCGCCGAGCCGAAGATGGCCAGGATTCCACGAAGCTCTCTAGACAAACCGCATCCGATGGTTGTGCGTATGAAACCGCGCCGTAAGATCCACGCAACCGCCGCTAGCGCCAGGCCTTTGCTGCTGATCGCCCCTCTGACGGTGGCCGTGCTCCTGGTTGCCTCGGCTGGTTACTCGCAGCCGCTGGACGTTTCGGGCGCCAGGCTCGTGGACCTCACCCACTCCTTCGGCCTTCGGACCGTGTACTGGCCGACATCGCCCTCCGGCTTTCAGCACGAAGTGCTTACGTCAGGGATCACGGAGGGAGGATACTTTTACGCGGCCGGGGCTTTCGCAGCGCCGGAGCATGGAGGGACCCACCTGGACGCCCCGATCCACTTCGGTGAGGACGGGCACACGACGGAGGAGATCCCCCTGCGCCAACTGATCGCCGCGGGGGTCGTGATCGACATCGAGGAGAAGACCGCGCTCGACCCCGATTACCGCTTGACCCGGACGGACGTGCTCGAGTTCGAGGCGCGGCACGGGAAGATTCTGCCCGGCACGATCGTCCTCCTGAGAACGGGATGGGGTCGGAGGTGGCCTGATCGGAAGAGTTATCTGGGGGATGACACGCCTGGCGACGCGAGCGACCTGCACTTCCCGAGCTACGGAGGGGCCGCGGCCCGGCTACTCGTGGAGGAGCGTGGCGTCGCGGCCATCGGGGCCGATGTGGCGTCCATCGACTATGGTCAGTCGACGGACTTCACCGTACACCGCATCGCCGCCGCGCGGAACGTGCCGGGCCTCGAGAACCTCGCGAGGCTGGACGAGCTTCCCGAGACCGGCTTCCTGATGATCGCGCTTCCCATGAAGATCGCAGGAGGGACCGGTGGCCCGCTTCGGGCAGTGGCGGTCGTGCCCGCCGATAGCGAGCGTTAGCAGGGCCTAGCCGCTGCGACGGTCGCTCAGCTGCTCGCGCGCTTGAGGTTGATGCTGCCGTTGACGGTCTCGAGCGAGAGGTCCGCTCCACCCGCTCCGATCCGGCCTTCGGCATGGCGCATTCCGAAACGCCCTTGGACGGTCAGGGGGAAATCCGTTGTGATCTCTCCGTTGACGGTCGAGGCGCTTACGTCTGCTCCAACGCCGTTCGGTAGCTCTACGGTGATGCTACCGTTCACGGTCTGAAAGTTAAGCGGTCCTTCCGTGCGGCCCATGGAGACCGTAATGGAACCGTTGACGGTTTGGCCCTCGGCCGCTCCTGTCGCGGTCACCTGCACGCTCCCGTTGACGGTACGAGCGCGCACGTCGCCGTCGATCGAACGAGCCTCCACGGCTCCGTTCACCGTTTCCACCGTGAGGTTGACCCCGCGCGGCACCCGGACCGTGAAGTTCACCACGACGTCATTGTCGTGACTGCCGATCTCGCCATCCGTGCCGGGCGCGCAGACGAACGGTTTCTTGCCGGTACTCCGCGGATACACTGCGCATACGGTGACGCCGTCGGAATGCTCGATCACCTCGATCGAGACCTCGGACGGATCGTCGTCCTTGCCCGTCTTCGTCGCGAGGACCTCGGCTTGAGTTCCGGAGCCGCCCTCCGCCTTTATCTCACCGTTCACGCCCTTGATCTCCAGAGTGGATCCGGGCTGGATCGTCCCGCTCCAGCGGAAGTCCTGGCTTTCCTGGTCGGTGGCCAGCCAGGAGGAGTGCCGGGAAGAACCGGGAGTCTCCCCCCAGCCGGCAAAGCCGGCCACTGCCACCAACGCGAGCCCCAACGAGGCCTTCGATTCGAGTCCGAACACGCGCCTGACCTCCTTCCGTAGTGTTTGAGTGTTTGCTCGGCCTGCCGCGCTACAGCGAGCCGCGCCGTCGCAGGTCGATCGTTCCGTCGAAGGACTCCAGCTCCACGCGAGCGCTCCCGGTGCCCAGCTCGAAGCTGAAACGCCTTCCACGCCGTTTGGCGGCTCCACCAGCCTCGGTCTCCTCGAGCTCCCGGAGCGCGTCAGGAAAGTCGGTCGAAAAGTCCGCGTCGTAGCTCGCGACGAAGATCTGGGCGTTGGCACCCTGCTGCACGGCGATGTTCAGGTCGCCGTCATGGGTGACGAAGCTGTAGCTCCCTCCGTCCTCGATGTCGCCGTCCCACTCGATGTCGCCGTCCACCGTGGCGGCTTCCACGTTCGTCGACACGATTCGGAGCAGGATGATATCCCCATCCACGGTCTGGACCTGCACATCGCCGGAAACATCGGCAAGGCTCACGTCGCCGTCGACCGATTGAACTTCCACGTTTCCGCTCGCTCCGGTCACGCTCACATCCCCTTCGACCGCCTGCAGCTCGATCACCCCGTCCCCGCCCTCCAGCGAGACATCGCCTTCCACGGCCTGCGCGGAGACGCTGCCGTGGGTTCCGGCGATCGAGATGTCGGCGAACGGGGCCTGGATCTCGAGAGAGGCCCCGGCGGGCACCGTCAGCTCCATGTCGATGATCCCCACACCCATCTCGGAAGCGGCTTGGATCGAAAGCTCGTTTCCGTCGGCGTCGATCTCGAGGTGACTGCGGGACCCGTGCTCCGCCACGACGCGCACCTGGTTCTGATCCCACGCTCGCACGGTGATGTCTCCCGCGACGTTGTTGATTACCACCCGGACATCGGGCTGCACGGCGATTAGCGTGTCCGTCTGCTGTTGGACGGCAACCAGCGCGCCGAACGCGGCGGCTAAGATGGTAGCGGTCACGGTTCTATCCTCTCCTCGAAGGGTTCAATCGACTTCTTTCACTCCTACAACTGCGTCAGGGACGTCGTGCGGCGCAGTAGATCCAGCTTCCGCCGCATGGCGTCGGCCAGATGGCGGTTCAGGTACGCGTTCGACGGGTCGGTGGCGAGGGCCTCTCGGGCCTCGTCGATCGCCCGGTCGATGATCGCGAGGTTCGCCTCCACCACGCGCACGGTCGCGGTGTCCAGGCGGTCGCGTCCCTCGGCCAGGACCCTTTCGAACTGCGCGATCGCCGACTCGTAGCGATGTGTGGCGATGCTCGAGACGGCCAGGGTGTTGCCGGACAGTGCAACCGCCGCGGTCTTGTCGGGGCCTGTGGCCGAGAGGCTGCCCCGGCCGAGCTGCCAGGCGACACCCGACGACAGCACGACCAACAAGACGGCCGCCGCCGCGAGCTGCGGGACACCGATCGTGAGGGCGCGTCGCCGGAGTACACGCGACCGTGCGGTCGCCGAAGCGCCCGCACGCGCGGGTCCCTCATGAATCCGATGGGCGATGCCTGGCCACAGATCCTCGGCCGGCGGAGCATCCACGAGCCGGGCGGCATGCGTGACTACTCGGCGCAGCTGCTCCAGCGCCGTCCGACACTCGGCGCACCCATCGAGGTGCGTCTCGAGCTCGGCGCGCTCCGACGGATCGAGCTCATCGTCCAGGTATTCGGACAGCCGTGCTCTCCAGCTGTCCGCCTCGTTGCTCTCCATCATCCTCGCTTGCCTCTCTGGTTCGAGCGCCGCGCTCTCCCGCAGCTCCGGCGGCCTCAGGCCATGGCCGTGCGCAGGATCATACGCGCACGGTGCAGCTGGGACTTGGACGTGCCCGAAGTGATCTTCATCATTCGTGCGATCTCGTGGTGTTTGTAGCCCTCCACGTCGTGCAGAACAAAGACCCTGCGAGCCCTGTCAGGAAGCCTCTCGATCGCTCCCTCGAAGTCCATCCCGATCTCCGATCTCTTCTCGTGTGACGGGGTCCCTTCCCTGATCCACTCCTCCGGAGCGAGTCGCGCACGGTGGATCGCCAGGCGCCGCCGGTGAGCGAGTATCACGCTGATCGCGACCCGATACAGCCATGAGCCGAAAGCGGCCTCGCCACGAAACTGGTGGAGCTTCTGCCAGGCACGGACGAAAGCGTCCTGCGTCAGCTCATCGGCCGATTCCGATCCCGCCATGCGCCGCGCGAGGCTGTGGATCCGGACCACGTGCCGCCCGTACAGCCGCTCGAACGCCTGCGCATCCCCCGTCGCGGCGAGGGCTGCATCGCGGGAATCGAGATCCTCGTCCGGCACGGGTGCTTGCTCTATCAGCGTTTCTCTCTCTCGTGGCGGTTCCCGGTCTCGCATGGCTAGGACGTCGCCTCTGGTCGAATGGTTGGAACGCTGCCGGGTGCCGCGCCGGGCCACCGGGTTGCCGCACCGGGCTGTCGGGTTGCCGCACCGGGCGTGCGCGGCCAATGTCTGCCCCCATGGTCTGCATCTCGGCGCGACCCTCTTCAAGATAACGACCCGCAAGAAAGGACCGAACGATGGAGCCCAGCCGGCCGCCTCGGGCGCCATGACCGATTCCCCCGCCAGCACTTGCGTGATCGTGAACCCGCAAGCCGCGTGTGACGTTTCTGCCATGCAACTGGAAACCCTGCTGGAGGTCGTTGGGGAAGCCGACATGCGCTGGACGGAAGGCCCGGGCCATGCCGCGGATCTTGCCAGGGAGGCGATCTCGGAGGGCGCGAGTCGTGTCGTAGCGGCCGGAGGTGATGGCACGGTGAGCGAGATCGCCTCCACCCTGGTCGCCGCTTCCGAGGGGGCCGTCCTCGGCATCCTTCCGCTCGGCACCGGGAACGATCTGGCGCGCTCGCTCGGCGTTCCACTCGATCTCCAGAGTGCTGCGCGCGTGCTCCGGGAAGGGGCGGAGCGCCGAATCGATGTGATACGCGTCGGGTCGGCAGGGCCGTCGTTCATGGTGATCGGCTCCATTGCCGGTCTGGGGGGCGACATTGCCGCTGGTCTGGATGCCGACCTGAAGCGCGCCTGGGGTGCGGGGATCTACCTGCGCACGGCGCTGGCGGAGATCGGGTCCGCTCGAACGTACCGAGCGACGATCGAGCTCGATGACGAGAGGCTCGAGCTCGACGTGACCAACATCGTCGTGGCCAATGCAAGGTTCCACGGCGGCGGCATCCCCCTGGCGCCTGAGGCCAGGCTGGATGACGGCTTACTGGATGTGGTCGTGCTGCCGGCCCTCTCCACCATCAAGCTGCTATGGCTGGTGCCGCTGATCCTGGGCGGTCGGCAGCTGCGAAGCCGATTCGTGATCCACCGGCGTGCCCGGCGAGTCCGCGTAGCGGCCGAAGCGCCGATGCCCGTGACGATCGACGGCGAGCCCGGCGGCCGTGGGCCGGTCTCGTACGAGGTCGAGCCGGGCGCTCTGCGGGTGATCTGTCCGGCCTCCCGATCGGGTCGATAGGGGCCGGCGGCCCGAGCTCACGGGGCAGCTGCGAGCAGCGGGAAGTGCGGGGGAGGGCGGCGGACTCTTCCCCCACGCTTCGGGATCTCGCCCGGACAACCATGGCCGCCGCCCAGCTGTCCATCCAGCGACTGCAAATGACAGGGGTGGCGCCGTGGGTTCATGACGGCCTTCGGCCGGCAGTTCGCCCAGATCCTCGATGCATGGAGAAGAGACGATGAATCGGCTTCTGATGACGGTGGTTCTCGGTGCGCTCGTGCTCTCCGCGGGTCCTCCCGGTGCGCTCGCGCAGGAGGCCCAGGAGGTTCCCGAGCAGGCTCGGCGCATCACCATCCGTTCTGCGATGGGCTCCGGGTCGTACCTCGGGGTGGTGCTCCGCGATGTGAGCCAGGCGGATACCGAGAGCCTCGGTCTGTCCGGTGAGTATGGTGCGTACGTTGAGAGCGTCTCGAAGGAAAGCCCGGCGGCCAAGGCAGGCTTGGAGGCCGACGACGTGATCCGAAGCTGGAACGGCCAGCGCGTGGAGAGCGTCACGCAGCTGACTCGCTTCGTCCGCGAGACGCCTCCGAAGCGTACCGTTCGACTCGGCGTCGCCAGAGACGGTGCGGAGCGCACGGTCAGCGTCACCCTCGGGGAGCGCGCGGATGCGGCGCGGGCGCTGAGCTACGCGTACGGCCCCCAGATGCGAGTCCGCATGGAGGAGATGCGCGAAAAGATGGGAGAGGCCCGGGAGAGGATGCGCGAGGCTCGGGTGCGCCTGGGTGCGTGCGCCGTCCACGGAGGTCGCGGTCGCATGGGAGTCCAGCTGCAAGGACTTTCCGAGCAGCTGGGCGAGTACTTCGGCGTCCAGGGAGGCGAGGGCGCGCTCGTGACGTCGGTGCGCGACGAATCACCGGCCGCGAAGGCGGGTCTAGAAGCCGGCGACGTGATCGTCGCCCTCGGCGGTGAGAGCGTGGGTGACCCGGGGGATGTGGTCGGGGGCGTTCGTGGGGAAGAGGCCGGGCCGATGGAGGTTGTGGTGATGCGGGACGGCCAGCGGCGGACGCTCACCGTGGTTCTCGAGGAACTCGAGGAAGGGGAGTGCGAGAACGTGTTCTTCGCGCCCGGTGAGCGGAACTCGTTCGAGTGGCACTCCGACGGGGACCACGTCTTCGTGATGCCGATGCCGCTCCATGGCTTGGCGCCGATGCTGCACGGCCTGGCGCCGGTGATGCCGCTCCACGGCTTGGCGCCGATGCCACCGGCGATGCCACTCCACCCAGCGTCACCCGGAGAGGTGGGCGTGCCGCCGGCGGCGCCGCCAGCGCCAGCGCCCCCGGCCCGGATCGTGTGAGGGTGCCCAAGACGCTCTGAAACCTTGAAAGGCCCGGGCCGAAAGCCCGGGCCCCGAGTGCCACACGGATTCAAAGTGGCGTGTCAACGGCCCTCGCAGCCGCCCGGACGAGTGGAGGATCGCGCTACTTACGGATCGAGACGATCTCCATCGTCTTCAGCGCCTCCTCTTCACCCTCGCTCTTCTCGTACTGCTCGAAGATCTCCTTGTCCGGTCCCACGATCCGGGAGATCGTCTTCACCATCTTCTTCTTGCCGGTTGCCGGATCGACGTAGCTCCCGTGCATGACGAGGGCATTCTCCTCTTCGTTCCACTCTCCGTGGTACGTGAAGATCCCGGTTCCCATGCTGTCGACCCAGGTCGCCTCGAAGCGCTCCTCGACGTTGTTGTAGCCGGTGAGCCCCATGCCCGTGAACGGCTGGCCCATCGCGTCGCCTTCCACATGGTCGGCCAGATATCGCCCGCCCATGATCATCTTCCGGGTGCTCGTCGCGGTTGAAACCATCGGCTCGCCGCCGGGCTGCATCCAGAACTTGACCTCCAGCTGCCACTCGCCCGCCATCTCGGCGAGTCTGGCGTGGGGCGCCGCCGGGGTCGCGGCCTTCTCGTAGGCCGCCATGGCGGCTGCTTGTTCGTATTCCTGTCCGTAGATCGGGTGCGCCAGGGCGAGACCGACGACGACGGCCAGTGCGGTTCCAAGTGCGCGGTGATTCATGCTACTTCCTCCTCTTTCTACTGCTTCCTGCTGCTCCCGCGGCGGTTCACCGTACGAATCCTAGCAGCCTAGGTCGCGACTGCTGCCCCCACAAGCGATCGCTCTACTCCTGCTTGTCGCTGAAGCGGAGCACGTCCTGCCGGATGAACTCCACGGCCTCCTCTACGGTCCCCACGCACTGCGGGATCTCCAGGTCACGCGGGCTCGCGAGGTCCCGATCCCCCGAGAGCATGTGGTCTCGCGCCCACGCCAGCAGCTCCTGCCACATCTCACCCAGAAAGATGAGAGGCACTCCCGAGACGTGCCTGACCTGGCACAGCTGCCAGATCATGGTCGCCTCCAGGAGCGTGCCGATCCCTCCCGGCACGACGATGAAGGCGCTCGACAGCCGGACGAAGTGATGGAGTCGCGAGAAGAAGGTTCGGTGATGGTACATCTTCTCGACGAAGGGGTTGGGTTCCTCTTCTGTGGTGAGTTCGATCGGCAGTCCGAAGGAGCGGGTCACGTTGTCCGGGTCTCCGAGCTTCGCCCCCTGGTTCGCCGCCTCCATCAGACCGGGGCCTCCGCCCGTGACGATGTCGCACCCCATCGCGGAGAGTTCCTTCGCAAGCGTCCTCACGTCATCGAAGAGCCGGTCGCCCGGCCGCATGCGGGACGAGCCGAAGATCGTGACTCGGTAGTACTTCGGCTTCGGCGGACGAATGCGGGCGAGGGAGTTGACGACCGCCCAGAGGTCCACCAGGGCGTCCTCGACCACTTCGAAGGTTTCCGGCCCAACGACGATTCTCGAGTTCGAATTTGAGTCCGGCACCAATAGCTCCTTCCCGATTCTGGACGAACGACGATGGCGAAGGTCCTAAGATAAGGCTCTCACGGTAACGGCCAAGCGAACCGCACGGCAGCCGTGTGACGACGGCGCAGCGATGTCCCTGCCGCATCGGTTGTGACGCGCAACCGGCTCAGAATGTGGCCCGTCGGCAACAGCTGCAGCTTCCCGCTCCCGTCGACGGCACGAGGTGCTATCGTAGGTGAAAGCACGCAAGTATCTATCTTACAGTGTGATACGATGATTCGCCAGCCGCCCCTAGGGAATCCCCAGCGGTGTGTACGGGTCATGCAACTGCGAGCGCTCGATGACTCGATATGCCATTCGCATTGCCGACCTGACGCACGAGTACGCGACCGTCCGGGCGCTCGATCGCTTGACGCTCGAGATCCCGGCAGGCTCGATCTTCGGCTTCCTCGGATCCAATGGGGCAGGGAAGACGACGACCATCCACCTGCTTCTCGGCCTCCTTCGTCCAACGGCGGGGCGGGCCGAGGTTCTGGGCTGCGATGTCGCCACCGGGGTCGACGAGATCCGGCGACGGACCGGCGCTCTGCTGGACCAGGCCGGGCTGTACCAGCGGCTCAGCGTGCGGGACAACCTGGAGTTCTACGGCCGCATCTGGCGGATGTCACGGCGGGAGCGTCGGGTTCGATCCGAGGAGCTGCTGCGGCAGTTCGGCCTCTGGGATCGCCGGAAGGAGCCGGCCGGCCGGCTCAGCTTCGGGATGAAGCGGAAGCTCGCAGTTGCCCGTGCGCTGTTCCACCGGCCCGAGCTGGTGTTTCTCGACGAGCCGACTGCGGGCCTCGACCCGATGTCCGCCGAGTCGCTCCGCCGCTCGCTTTCGGCTCTGGTGGTCGAGGAGGGTGTCACGGTCTTCCTGACGACCCACAACGTTCCAGAGGCGGGGAAGCTGTGCGATCGCGTCGGCGTCATCCGCTCCGGGAAGCTTCTTGCCTGTGGCTCGCCCGACGAGCTTCGGGCGTCGACGGCAACCAACCAGCTCACGATCCGAGGCTCGCGCTTCAGCGAAGACGCCTTCACGCTCCTCGCTCTGCGCCCGGAGGTGGAGGGTGCCGAGGTGCGGCGCGGCGAGCTCGTGGTGAAGCTCCTGCCGGGAGTCCGGGCCGCGCCGATCGTGAGCCTGCTGGTCGGCTGCGGCGTGCAGGTCGAGGAGGTCGTGCGAGACCCCACCTTCGAGGATGCCTTCCTCTCCGTTCTCGGTGGCGCTTCCGAATCCGAGGAGCCGAGACGGATCGCCGTCGGATCGTTCGGCCGGTCGGCAGCCGCATGATCCGGGACGTGCTGGTCGTAGCGTGGAAGGAATGGCGGGAGCTCGGCGCCGACGAGGGCCGAGAGTCGGGCCTGCTGGGCTTGATCATCTTCGTTGGCCTCCTCGGGCTCTTCCTTCCCTACCAGGTTGGACGAACCTGGCTGACGGCCCCCTGGGTCATGTTGTTCTGGATCTGGATCCCGATCTTCCTCATGACCACGGTCACGGCCGACTCGTTCGCCGGCGAGCGTGAGCGGGGGACCCTCGGCAGCCTTCTCGCGACCAGACTTCCGGATCGGGCGATCCTCGCCGGAAAGATCAGCGCTGTCGTGGTCTACGTATGGGGCGCCACGCTCCTGAGCGTCCCGCTCAGCCTGCTGGCGATCAACGTGCGCTCCCCTGGCCCGCTCGCGTTCTACACACCCGCCCAGCTGGCGATCGTGACGACGCTTGCTCTCCTCGCTTCCGTGTTCGGTGCGGCACTCGGCGTTCTGATCTCTCTGCGGGCGCCCACGGTCCGGCATGCCCAGCAGACCTTCAGCCTGGGAGTCCTGGCGGTGTTCGTCGTGCCCGTGTTCGGCATCCAGCTGCTTCCCGATGCCGCCAAGGGCGGCCTCTTCCGCCTGATGCTGATGGGCGAGGCCGGACGCGTTGCGCTCCTCCTCGGAGCGGGTCTCGCGGTGCTGGATTGTGTGCTCCTGGCTGCCGCGCTGGCTCGTTTCCGCCGTGGCCGTCTCCTGCTGAGCTCCTGATCCTTCGGGGTGCGATGCCGGTGAATCGAAGGCCCCCATCGACGCTCACGCCGTTGTTCGAGAACTGGCGGCGGCGCATTCGCGGAAACGAAAGGCGGTCCCCGGTCCCGTTCAGCAACGTGGTCGCCGAGGCCGCGCCGGTCCATGAGGTCGATGAAACGGAAGAAGCGTTGCGACCCGTCCATCGGGCCGAACGTACCGGCCAGCTCGAGCGCCAGGACGGCGTTGGGCCAAGCGAGCGTCGGGACGGGGCTCGCCCGGGCGAGAGTCACGACTGGGCCGGCCCGGGCGAGCGGCAGGGGGAGGACGACCCGACCGTGCTGCGTTTCCCAGGCGAGCCCCTCGTGGCTCTGCCTCCCGACTCGACGCCTCCGGCCCGTCCCTCGGGTCCGCTCTCCTGGGCCTACTGGGCGGCCCGCCACCGGTAGAAAGCGCTGACCCCGCTCCGGGCCGGCAGGCTCCGCATCCCCGTACCAGCTCATTGGCAGGTCGCTGGCAGGTCGCTGGTCGTGTAACCAACCGGGCGATGGATTACATTCGTTCGAGCGTGTGGTGGGTCGATCGTAGCCGGCTGGCCGCGTGACGCGAGGTTGCGGCGTCCAGGCCGATGTGGAATCCAATCGGGGAGGCGCATGGAGGGCTGCCCGTTCTGCGAGCTGCCGGAGGAGCGCATCCGAATCGAGGGCGAGCACGGCCTCGTGGTGGTCGATGGCTTTCCGGTCGCCGAGGGACACCTTCTCGTGGTGCCGTATCGGCACGTGGAGAGCATCTTCCACCTCACGGCCGATGAGCAGGAGGAGCTCTGGGCCCTCACGGCCCGCGCGCGAGGGCTCCTCGTCCGGGAGGCCCGCCCCGAGGGCTTTACCATCGGAATCAACGACGGGCTGGCGGCAGGCCAGACGGTTCCGCACGCCCACATCCACGTGATCCCAAGGCACATCGGTGACGTGCCTGACCCGACGGGTGGCATTCGCGCCATCATCAGTCTCCGCAAGGCGCGCTACTGGGAAGGCACCTGATGCGTCTGATTCGCGAGCTCGAGAAGCTGCAGGAAGAGCGGGGCTATCTCGACCCGGCGTCGCTGAGGGAGCTTGCATCTCGGCTGCGCGCTCCGCTCTACCGCCTCGAAGGCCTCGCCTCCTTCTACCCCCATTTTCGCACCTGGCCGGTCCCGGCTGTCACCATCTCCGTCTGTCGGGACATGGCCTGTCACCTGGCCGGCGGCGATGGCATGGCCGACGCGCTCGAGGTGGAGCTGGCCGGTCGAGACGACGTGCGCGTCGAGGAGACGTCCTGCCTCGGATGCTGCGAGTTGGCCCCGGCGGCGCGCGTCAACGGACGCGCAACCGGAATCGGGGAGATCGGAGAGTTCGGCCGGGAGGCTCTGAACGGCGGCGTGTCCGTCGAGCGTTCCGCGCCAAGGACGTGGCGGTGTGACCCATACGGAACGGGGTCGCGGTACCGGATGCTGAGCGAGGCGCTTGCGGAGGAGACGGCCGATTCGGCTCGGGATCGCATCGTGGAGGTGCTCGAGGGCGCGGGCCTCCGGGGGATGGGTGGAGCCGGCTTCCCGACCGGGCTCAAGTGGAAGCTGGTTCGGCGCGAAGAGACGGTCCCGAAGTACGTCGTGTGCAATGCCGACGAGAGCGAACCGGGCACCTTCAAGGATCGGGTGATCATGGAGGATCTCCCGCACCTGCTGGTCGAGGGGATGGCGCTGGGCGGGTTCGTGGTGGGAGCCGACAAGGGCATCATCTACCTCCGCCACGAGTACGTGGAGGCGAGGATGGCTCTCGACGCGGAGCTTCGGAGAGCTCGTGCGGCCGGCCTGCTGGGGAGGCGCGTGCTGGGCAGCGACTTCAGCTTCGACATCGAGATCTTCATCTCGCCGGGCGGCTATATCCTGGGCGAAGAAACGGCTCTGCTCGAAGCCCTGGAGGACCGACGGGGCGAGCCGCGAAACAAGCCGCCCTTCCCCGGTCAGGTGGGCCTTCACGGGCGCCCCACCCTGGTGAACAACGTCGAGACGCTCGCGCTGGTCCCGGGGATCCTGAAGCACGGAATCGACTGGTGGAGGTCGCTCGGGAAGGAAGAGCACACCGGCCTCAAGTTCATCGCCGTGTCGGGCCACGTGGAACGCCCCGGCGTCTACGAGATCGCCATGGGAACCACGGTACGTGAGCTGATCGAGGAGGCCGGCGGCGTGAGCGGTGGACGGGCTCTGAAGGCGTTCGCGCCGGGCGGAGCTTCCTCCAACTTCCTGCCCGCGGACCGGGCCGACGTGCCGATGGACTTCGCCGCTCTCGAGGAGGCCGGCAGCATGTTGGGCTCGGGCGCGCTGGTGGTTGTGGCCGAGGATACGCCGATGCTCCCGCTCGCGGCCAACGTGGTCCGGTTCTTCCGAAACGAGTCGTGTGGCAAGTGCGTGCCGTGCCGGGTCGGAACCGAGAAGGCCTCGGAAATGCTCGAGTCGACGATCGCGACGGGCGATCCTCTGGATTGGGAGACGATCGATAAGCTGCAGCTGCTCTTGTGCGAGACCTCGATTTGCGGCCTCGGATATGTTGCTCTGAACCCCCTCCTCTCGGTCGCCGAGCACTGGCCGGACGAGGTGCCCGGAAGCCCGGGTTCGCGGCACGGCGAGTAACAGCGATGATTAGCGTCACGATCGATGGCCGTCGAATCGACGTTCCCGGGGGGACGACCATCTGGGAGGCGGCGCGCCTGCTCGGCGTGGACATCCCCGTTCTCTGTCACGACCCGCGCCTGGAGCCGGTGGGCGTGTGCCGTATCTGCCTGGTGGACATCGGCGAGAAGAAGCTCACGGCCGCGTGTGTGCGGCGGGCCGAAGACGAGATGGAAGTTCGCACGTCGACCCCGACGCTCGACGCGTGCCGGCGGGGCCTCGTGGAGCTCCTGCTGTCGGATTACCCGTGCGATGCCGCTGACCGGTTCAAGACAGCGCCCGATGAGCTCCTGGGATTGGCGCGGGATCTGGGGGTCGCGTGGCCGGGAAACGGGGCGGGATCGACCACCAGGGCCCGAACGGCCGACGCGGGCGGCATACATGCCGGCGACGGCCGCCCGGTCGATGACTCGTCGAAGGTCATTAGAGTCGACCACCAGGCCTGCATTCTCTGCGACCGCTGCATCCGGGCGTGCGACGACATCCAGCACAACGACGTGATCGGGCGTACCGGAAAGGGCTACGGGACGCGCATCTCGTTCGATC
>DAOVWI010000170.1 GCA_030636765.1 Gemmatimonadales bacterium | reverse complement strand
TCCACCCTCCACGCGGAGCTCCGGAGGGAGGCCGCGCACTACACTCTGTTCGCAGCGCCGGGCGAAACGGTCCGCGTGAACAACGAGCTGGTCGAGAGCCGCATTCTGGGCTCGAACGACGTGATCGAGATCGGGGAGAACGGCCCCTTTCTCCGCTATCGCGTCTACGACGGAGCCGGGCGGCCGTACAAGACGGTGGCCGAAGCCTTCTCCGACTGCATTGACTGCGCCCGCCGTAGCGACAGCGGCCCGCTCGGTCGTCTCGGGATCGTGCTGATGGGGATCCCCCGTGAGCTCCTCACACAAACAGCCCCGTGGTCGCGGACCGCCGCCGCTACGCTGCTGGTCGTATTGGCCGTTTCCGTGGCGGCTCTCGCCGCTCGCAGCTGGTCGCTTCAGCGCCAGTTGGAAGAGGGCAGCTCCAAGCTCCGGGACATCAGCGCGCTTCTCGAACAGACGGAAGAGAACTCAGTGAGCGCCGAGGAGCTCGAGCGAATCAGGGCCGACCTCGAGGACCGGATCACCGAGAGGCTCGAGGCACTCGAGGATCGGAGCCTCGACGCGCCACGCGTGATCTCGGCCGCCACCCGCTCCGTCGTCCTCTTGCAAGGGGCGTACGGGTTCACCGAGCTGGACGGGGGACGCCCGCTCCGGGTCGCGACGACTCCCGATGGTCGCCCGCTGCTACGCCAGTATACGGGCACGGCTTTCGTCGCGTCGGACGGAGGGCTCCTTCTCACCAACCGCCACCTCGCGGAACCGTGGGACTTCGACAAGACCTCCAGGGCGCTCGTCGCCGACGGCTGGCATCCCACGATGCGGCGACTCCTCGGATACCTCCCCGGCGTTTCGGAGCCGTTCGAGCTGCGCCTCGTCGTGAAGGGGGAAGCCGACGTTGCCGTCCTCTGCTGCAGCCCCGTCAACGAAGGCATCCGACCACTCGAGCTGAGCGACTCCCTGCCGCAGCTGGGCGAGGAGGTGGTCGTCCTCAGCTATCCTGCCGGCATCCAAGCGCTGCTCGCGCGGACCGACCCGGCGTTCGTGGACTCGGTCATGCGGGATTCCGGGCGTGACTTCTGGTCCGTGGCCCGGCGCCTCTCCGACGGCGGCCACATCGCGCCGCTGGCGACCATGGGCATCGTCGGACAGGCGAACCCGTCGGCCGTCGTCTACGACGCCGAGACGACGAGAGGAAGCAGTGGAGGCCCGGTCCTGGGCGTGGATGGTCGCGTTCTGGCACTCAACGTCGCCGTGATGCGGGAGTTTGGCGGATCGAACCTCGGCGTGCCCGCAGGGGCGGCCCGACGGGTCCTCGAGCTGGCGCTCAGGGAGGCCGCGGCCAGCACCGCTGCAGGAGACACCGCGGCAGGCACGTCGGCAGATCCCGCGGCAGACACGTCGGCCGCCGACACGGCGTCGACCGGTGCCGCGGCCCGGGGCCGGAGCGCAACCAGGGCGAACTAGCTCCGGGCCTCGCCGGCTTCCGCATCGCCCTCGGCGTCGCCGTCCTCGCCGGCTTCCGCTGAACCCCCATTCTCGAGGATCGGGTAGCCGACCGTGGCGGTTTCGCACGCGTACAACTCGCTCAGTCGCCGCGTCACGGGCCCCACCCTTCCACTGCCGATCGTGCGTCCATCGACCTCGATGACCGGCGCCAGTTCGCCCATCGTGCCCGTGCAGAACATCTCGTCGGCCCGGTAGGCGTCCGTCGTGGTGAGGTCGCGAACCTCGCACGGAATGCCGTTCCGCTCGCACAGCGCCAGCACGGTCGCCCGCGTGATCCCTTCGGGGCAGGCCCGGGTGTGTGCCGTGGCAATCCCTCCGGCCTCCACGAGAAAGACGTGCGTCGCGTTCGTTTCGGCGATGAAACCCTGCGTGTCGAGCATCAGCGCGTCGTCGGCGCCCGCCACGTTCGCCTCGATCTTGGCGAGGATCGAAGGGAGCAGGTTGGCGTGGTGGATCTTGGGATCCAGGACGTCCGGCGGGGGGCGGCGTATCGAGCTGGTGATCAGTCGGATCCCGCCCCCGTCGTAGACGGGCGGCTTGTGCTCGGCCAGCACGAGCAGGGTGGGGCCCGAACGGTTGAGTCGGGGGTCCATGCCGGACGTCACCTTCTCGCCACGCGTGAGCGTGAGCCTGACATGAACCCCGTCGCTCATCCCGTTCGCCTCCAGAGTGCGGCGGATCTCCCGAATGAACTCCTCGTGCTCCGGGATTTCATCGAAGGCCAGCGCCTTGGCCGAGGCGCGAAGGCGATCCAGGTGCTCGATCAGCTTGAAGATCCGGCCGTCGTAGAGCCGCAGGCCCTCCCAAACCGCGTCTCCACCCTGGACGGCGGAGTCGAAGGGGCTGATACGCGCCTCGTCCCGGTGCATGAGCAGTCCGTTGATGCTCACGAGCAGATCCCGGTTTCTTTCGTCGAAGCGTTGAAGCATGGCCGGCTCGTTCTTTTTAAGAGACCTGCTAGGCGGTCAGTCGGTGGGCGTGGAGCCCGTCGTAGATCGTCCGGCACCTTTCGTGGATCGCCTCTAGTCGCTCGGGAACGCGGTCTGGCTTCAGCCGGTACGGCACGAAGCCCGTCGAGGCCTCCACGGCCGCGTACCAGTGCTTCGACCAGATCCCGTCCGTCTCTCTCGGTCCCGACTCCCAGGTGAGCATGCACTCCATGAAGGGAATCCGCAGCGCTCTGCACAGCGCCTCCAGCAGGCCGCGAGGGTTCTCGAGCACGTCGCGTGAGTCGATCACCGGCGGCATCTCTCCGGTTCGCCCGAGCGTGCGCTCGAACAGCTCCCACTGCTGCGGCAGGCCCGTGTCCTCCAGGCTCGGATCCGGGGTCACCCGGATCAGAGAAGTCAGCATCTCCCGCGGATCTCGGATAAGAAAGGCGTTTTGAACCAGCCGCAGCCAGCTCCGGTCCATCCCCGGCAGGAGGTGGTGCGCCATGTGCTTCTGGTAGAAGATCGCCTTCCCATCGGGGATCTGACCAGTCAGCCGTGCGATCACCTTTCCCGCGTTCGTCTCGTGAACGCGCACGATCTCCTCGCGGCAAGGATGGTCCCGACCCGTGGCCATGAGGTAGTGAGCGTACAGGGGCTCGTCGCAGACGAAGGTGTCCGGCCGGCTTCCCCATGCGCGCAGGAGCGCCGTGGAGATCGTCCGGGGACCCGACCACATGGCGATCCGAACGCCCTCCGGTCCCCTCGCTTCCGTGCGCCCCTGCCGGATGCCGGACATCGGCCTCTTCCCTTCCACCTCATGGCTGGCGTGACCCGACAGGATTCCGTGACCCGCCAGGGCCCGTGACCCGAGAACCTGCAACCTATGCCGGACCTCGCCGTCTTTCTACCTGCGCACCTGTACAAGTAGAGGGACGGGCGCGAGAGTTCTTCGGGCGTGGCCGGAGCTGGCGAGGCGCCAGCGAGCGCGTCGCCGCTCCCGGACACCTTCGGAGGTCGGACCGCGTAGGATCCCTTGTAGGCGGGGAACGAAGGCCCGCGATAGATTATGGAAGGCGACACCAACAGCAGATAGCGAGGAAGTCGGATGGCGAAGAGTCACCGCGCCAGAGCGCCCAGAGATCGCAAGCGACCCTATCCGGTCCCGAAGCCGCCGTGCACACCTCGTTTCCCGGGACCGCCCGAGCCGGTAGGCCCCGGCGGCTCGGAGTGTACCACCGGCCCCGATCCGTTGCGGCTTCTGAAGCGCTGGAAGGGCAAGAAGAAGCGGTAGCTTCGGTCGAGGTGCTAGCGTCGCCAGGCAGGCTCGGCTGCGGAACGCCGCTGCGGCACAAGACCCTCTAGTACTCGATCCGGTTCTCCAGGCCCTCCCAGGCCGCGAACGCGTCCTGCTGCCCGTCGATCTCCACCCGGTGCGTCGGGAGTTTTCTTCCCTCGCTCGGCCTGGCGATCTCCGCGTAGATAAACGCGTCGTCGAAGCCGGCGGCCGCCGCCTTCGCCCGGTCGTTCGCGTAGAAGACGCGATCCAGGCGCGCCCAGTAGATCGCCCCCAGGCACATCGGGCACGGCTCGCTGCTGCAATAGATCTCGCACCCGTCGAGCCGGAAGGTGCCCAGGCGATGACATGCCTCCCGTATCGCCAGCACTTCGGCGTGCGCTGTGGGGTCGTTCAGGGTCGTTACCTCGTTGCAGCCGCGACCCAGGACCTCGCCGTCCTTCACCACGAGCGCGGCGAACGGGCCGCCCCGGGCCGACCGCGCGTTCTCGGCCGCCAGACGAAGCGCCTCCCGCATGAACCCATCGACCTTCGAATCCGTCATCCCCCTGCCATCGACTTCATGGGCACCTCCTACCGTTGCTCGTCGTTCCACGCAGCCCCACAATGATTTACCGCTAATACCCTTATTCGGTATTGCTTGCCATGATCTCTCGACCGGCGACTAAGCCGCAGCCCCGACGTGGGGCGGAGGCACGAACGGAGGGCACCTCGATGCT
>DAOVWI010000204.1 GCA_030636765.1 Gemmatimonadales bacterium | reverse complement strand
GCGCTCAACGTCGCCACCCAAGTGCATACCTCGCCGGCCATGTTCGGCAAGGTGATGAGCCAGATAAAGCCGCGCGTAGCAGTTCGCTACCGCGGCGGCATCGACTTCGACACGCAGCCCCAGATCATCGAGGAGGTCCGCCAGACCTACGACGGGCCGTTCGAGTTGGCCGTGGACTACATGGTGTTCAACGTCACCAAGGACAGCATCAGGGTTCGCATGGCGGCGGTGGACGAGGACATCTGGCCCCTGCCGTCGGTCACGAAGAAGCTCGCCGCGAACCCGGCCGACCGGATCGGCTTCTCGGATTTCGTCACCTCAGGACGGGTCGTATTCGAGGACGTGATCAAGTTCTACTACGACCAGACCAACCAGATGTTTGGAACGGACTTCAAGCCGCCACAATAGGCCACGCCGGCGCCGTCAATCCTCCCGACCGGGCTCCTCCGCCTCGAGTGACTGGAGCAGGAACGCCTGGTACTCGCGTCCGAAGGGTTCCTCGGGGTGGGCCGTGATCATCCTCTCGGCGAGGGGAAGCGCCCGGGCGGGCTCGCCGCGCTTCACGTAGTGATCCGCCAGCGCGTAGAGGTACTCCAGGCTCTCGGGCTCCAGCTCGAGGGCTCTTTGTAGAGCGGCCTCCGCCTCCGGCTGTCGCTCCAGGCTCTGGAGCAGCAGGCCCAGGTTGTAGTGCACGCGGGAGCGCTCGGGCATTCCTTCGGCCGCGCGCTCCAGAAACTCAGCCGCTTCGGGAGGGCGGGTGGTCGAGGACGGCCCGCTTCCGCTCGCGCTCCGTCTCCGGATGAAGCGTAGTGCGGAAGATGGAATTCCAGATGCGCGCGGGTAATCGCGCGTCAGGCGATGGCTGCTCGCTCTCGCGGCCGGAAGGCGTCAACTGTCTATGTGTCCCGTTGCCCCGTTCAGCCGATTCGCTGGTTTAGGCTCGGCAAATCTACAAGGAAGTCAGCGTGAAGGCGCAGGCCTTGTGCGGCGAGGGCGGGCTCAGCTGTTGGCGAGCGTGGCGATCCCTTTCGCCGTGATCAGGCGCTTGTCTCCGGTCACCAAAGTCAGATCGAAGACGGTAGCGGTCGCCGCAAGGAACCTGTCCGCCGGGTCCCGGTGAGGTAGGTCGATGTCATACGTGGCCATGGCAACGTCGTTGGTGAGAGGTGCCTCGCGCAGAGGTGCGCGGTTCAAGGCCGTTTCGACCCACTCATGAAAGCCGTATTCGAGTTTCATCCGCCCTCTCCGAAGCAGCACCGAGAGCTCCCACACACTGATCGGCGAGAGCCAAAGCTCGGAAGCCGGATCTGCCAACTCTCGCTTCACCCGGTCGCTGAGACGGCCAGGCTCAAGCAGGCTCCACAGCCAGATATGCGTGTCCAGGAGAAGCCGCACTAGCGCAGCGCCTCCCAATCCGCCGGATCAAGGACGGGAGAGACGATATCCCCCTCGATCTCCGCCGTGCCGCTCATGCAGCCGAGCCAGCTCTCCGGACGTGGTGGCAGGGACGGCGGCACGATCTCCGCCACCGGTTCGCCAAAGCGGGTGATTCGAACCGGCTTACCGGTCCGCCGCACCCGCTTGAGTACGGCAAGGCACGTGGCCTTGAACTTGGAAATCGCGATCTCTTCCAACGCCATGCTCCAAGAGTAGACTATGGTCTCAACCCATGGTCAACTTACTCTCGGCTTGTGTATCGGTTCCCCTGCCAAGAAGGGCCAAGCCGGCGAAGACCCGTTACTCCCCTCTCGCCAGAGCCGCCGCCGCCCGCATCGCCTTCTTCCGCGCGGTCGGGTCGAGCTGCCGCTTGCGGAGCCGGATCGCGTCGGGGGTGACCTCGATAAGCTCGTCATCGTTGATGAACTCGAGCGCGAGCTCCAGCGTGATCTCGCGTCGCGGCTCCAGCCGGATGGCCTCATCAGCGGCCGCCGCGCGGATGTTGGTAAGCTTCTTCTCCTTGCAGGCGTTCACGTCCATGTCGCCCGGCCGGGAGCTCTCGCCGACGATCATCCCGCTGTAGACGGCCTCGCCCGGCTCCACGAACATCACGCCGCGCGCCTGGAGGTTGAACAGCGCGAAGGCGACCGCCGCACCCTCGCGATCGGCCACCAGGGCGCCCCGCGACCGGTTCTGCAGCGAGCCCGCCTGGGGACCGTACTCCAGGAACCCATGGTGCAGCTGACCCTCCCCGCGGGTGTCCGTCAGGAACTCCGAGCGATATCCGAACAGGCCCCGGGCGGGAATCCGGAAGTCGAGGCGCACGGGACCCGCGTCGGTCGGCCGCATGTTCAGGATCTCGGCCCGGCGTGCCCCCATCTTCTTCATCACGACGCCGACCATCTCCTGCGGGACCTCGATGACCGCCTTCTCGTACGGCTCGAGCACCTCCCCGTCCGGGCCCTCCTTGAGGATCACGCGGGGCTGCGAGACGGTGAACTCGTAGCCCTCGCGCCGCATCGTCTCCATGAGGATCGTGAGGTGCAGCTCGCCCCTACCGGACACAGCAAACGTGTCGGGCTGCTCCGTGTCCTCGACGCGGAGCGAGACGTTGCTCCGGATCTCCCGGTACAGGCGCTCCCGCAGCTGACGGGTCGTCACGTACTTGCCGGCCTTCCCAGCGAACGGGCCGTCGTTGACCCGAAAGTCGACCGACAGGGTGGGCTCCTCGACAGCGATGCCGCGCAGCCGCTCCCGGTGGGCCGGGTCCGTCAGCGTCTGCCCGATCTCCACGTCCTCGAGCCCCGCCAGGGCGACGATGTCCCCGGCCGAGGCCTCTTCGATCTCGACCCGGGAGAGGCCGTCGAAGCCATACAGCTTCATCACCCGCCCCTCTACGCCCTCACCGCCTTCCACCGGACCCGGCTCGCCAAGTGGGAGTAGCGCCACGCCCTGCCCTTCCCTGACCCGGCCGCGCTCGATCCGGCCGATCGCGACGCGCCCCACGTAGTTCGAGTAGTCGAGTGTGGAGGTCAGCATCTGAAACGGGCCTTCGGGGTCGGCCGCTGGAGCCGGCACGGAGGCGAGGATCGTCTCGAACAGGGGTTCGAGATCGCCGCTCCGCGAGTCGGGCTCCAGACTCGCCCAGCCGTCTCGGCCGCTGGCATAAAGGAACGCCGCATCGAGCTGATCGTCCGTCGCCTCCAGCTCGATGAACAGGTCGAGGACCTCGTCGTGCACCTCCAGGGGGCGGGCGTCGGGACGGTCCAGCTTATTGATCACGACGACCGGAGTCAGGCCTAGCGCGAGCGCCTTGCGCGTCACGAACCGGGTCTGGGGCATCGGTCCTTCGGCGGCATCCACCAGAATGAGCACGCCATCGACCATCCGCAGGATCCGCTCGACCTCGC
>DAOVWI010000246.1 GCA_030636765.1 Gemmatimonadales bacterium | reverse complement strand
CACGCCGTCGGCGATCGGCATCCTCGCGCTCACGGGACACTCCGAGGTCGAGGTCGTCCGGCCTCCCGTCGTCGCCGTTCTGGCGACCGGGGACGAGCTTGCGGAGCTCGAAGACGTCAAGGAGGTGATCGCCGGGCGGAAGATCATGAACTCGAACAGCCATGCCCTCGGCGCGCAGCTTCGCACGGCCGGCGCGGAAGCGGTGCTCCTCGGGATCGCCCGGGACGACCCGGAGGAGATCGCCACCAGACTCGAGGAGGGGCTTCGCTGCGACGCGATCATCACCTCGGCGGGCATCAGCGTCGGTGAGCATGACCACGTGAACCGGGTGCTCGAGGAGATGGGGATGGATCGCGTCTTCTGGCGGGTGAAGGTCCGGCCGGGAAGCCCGATCGCCTTCGGGCTTCTGGCCGGCAAGCCGTTCTGGGCCCTCCCCGGTAATCCGGTGTCGGCGATGGTGACGTTCGAGGCGTTCCTCCGGCCGGCGATACGCAAGCTCGCCGGACACGCCCGCCTGTCGGCCCGGTCGGTCGCCCGAGTGGCCGAGCGAATCGTCTCCGTCGCGGATCTCACGCACTTCCTCCGCGTCCGGCTCGAGCACTCGGCTTGCGACCTCCCCGAAGCGCGGCTGACCGGACACCAGGGCTCGGGCATCCTGAGCTCCATGACCGCCGCCGACGCCCTGCTCATCGTCCCGGAAGGAGTGGAGCGGCTGGATCCGGGGGACGTGGCGGAGACGATTCCGCTGCGCCCGGCGGCCTCGAGCGCTTGGGTCGCCACGTCGCACGAGCGATGAAGGGCGTCACCCTCCTGGTGGGAACGAGGAAGGGACTCTTCCGGGTCATCTCGGACGGGGACCGCAGGCGCTGGACGCTCGAGGGTCCTCTGATCGCGGGCTACGAGGTGTACCATGCGATCCTGGACCCCCGCGACCCATCGGTCGGGTACGCGGCGGCGAACCACATCGTCTGGGGAAGCCACGTGTACCGGAGCACGAACGGCGGGGCAAGCTGGGAGCCCACCTCCGGCCGGCTCGCCCTGCCTCCGGAGAGCGGCCGGGAGATCAGGGCGGCGTGGCACGTCGCGCCCGGCCCGCGAGACCGGCTGGACACGGTGTACGCCGGCATCGAGCCCGCGGCTCTCCTCGTGAGCGAGGACTCCGGTGCCACGTGGGTATGGAACGAGGCGCTGGGCGCCCACCCGACCAGCCACACGTGGCAAGCGGCCAAGGGCGGCCTGGCCCTACACTCTATCCTCCTCGATCCGCGCGACGGCCGCCGGATCTACGTAGCCCTGTCGGCGGGCGGCTCCTACCGGAGCGAAGACGGAGGGAGGTCGTGGAAGCCGGTGAACCGGGGCATTAGGGCGGATTTCCTGCCCGAGCGGTATCCGGAGGCGGGTCAGTGCGTCCATAGCGTACGCCTTCATCCGGCGCGACCCGATCGCCTCTACCAGCAGAATCACTGCGGCACCTATCTGAGCGACGATCGAGGTGAGAGCTGGAAGGAGATCAGCGAGGGGCTGCCGAGCGATTTCGGCTACGTCATCGGCCTCGATCCGGCCGACCCGGATCGCGCCTGGGTCGTTCCCGAGACGAGCAGCCACATGCGATCCGTGTGCGACGCGCGGCTGCGCGTCTACGAGACCGTGGATGCGGGCAGCCGCTGGGTCGCACGGACGGACGGCCTGCCGCAGGAGCATGCGTACGTATCGATCCTGCGTGAGGCGCTGGACACCGACGGCCTGGATCCGTGCGGCGTCTACCTCGGCACCTCCACCGGTCACCTGTACGGGAGCCCCGACGGGGAGCGGTGGACGTGCATCGCCGCCCACCTGCCGAAGATCCTGTCGGTCAGCGCCTCTTCGGCTGCCTGACCGAAGCGCCTCGCGGACCCAAGCGCCTCAGTCGCTCCCCCGCCAGCGGATGATCGTGGCGCCGCTCGTGTAGCCACCGCCGACGGCCGTCAGGATGATGTGGGTCGGATCGGGAAGCGGACCGTGCTTCCCACGCACCACCTCGT
>DAOVWI010000018.1 GCA_030636765.1 Gemmatimonadales bacterium | reverse complement strand
GTCGCTCTCCGAGCGCCCGAGCTCCGGGAAATCGAGCCACTCGTCCTGGCCGCGGTGTGCGAACGGCAGGTGGAGAGGACGTCCCAGCTCCCGTTCTGCGAGCTCCCGCATCAGAGAACCGTGCTTGTCCTCGATCCACTCTACGGCGAATTTCGTCGGCGCACCCACGACGAGAGTATCGTCCGTGAGGGCGATCGCCTGCGTGGAAGCCAACCACGTGGCGAACGTCTGCTCCGGAAGAACCTCGCTGGAGGCCTGCGTGATGCGGGACCAAACTTGGGCGGCGGTTAGTTCCATCCGAATGTCGTTTGCTGCCTGCCGGGTAGGCTCGGGGCCGGTCGATTAGGCCGAGACGACGCCCGGGGGCGATCAACGTAGACGGCGCGTTCAAGGCTGTCAAACGGCCGCTGCGCTGCCGTTGAGCCGTCGAGAAGATGTTTGACAGCGTCCATGGCCAGGTCTAAACTTAACGGCTATACCCGGCGGGGAACCATGCGGCGAATCGCGGTAATACGGGTTGCGACGAGTCGGCGTGGCCGGACCACCGCCGAGCGAGGGCCGCACCCAGAGTGATGGAATTCGACCGCGATGCAACCGACCTATAGAAAGCCGAGTAACCGAAAGCGGCGCAAGGACCACGGTTTCCGTGCCCGCATGAAGACGAAGGCCGGTCGACGCGTCCTGGCCCGGCGAAGACGGAAGGGTCGTGTGCGTCTCACGGTGAGCGATGAATTTCGCCGGAAGCGGCGAAGTCGCTGACGCTCGCCCGACGTCGGCGCCCCTTTCCCGCGCCACTCCCAATGAAGAAAGAAGGGCTGCCGCGTGCGGCGCGGATTCGGAGCAGCCGAGAGATCCGCCGACTCATGCGCTCGGGTAAGCGACGCCGTGTCGGGCCGATGGACGTCTTCTTGGCCCCGTCGGCGGGCGCGCGCCCGCGCGTCGGCTTTATCGTGCCACTGCACGGTCACAGCGCGGTCGAGCGGAACCGGCTACGTCGACGCCTGCGCGAGATCGCGAGGCGTGAGTGGCTGCCGCTGGCCTGGGAGCGCGACCCACGCCTCGATGTGCTGATCCGTGCGCGGGAGGAGGCGTACGGGCCGTCCTTCGAGGAGTTGAGGGCGTTCGTTCGGCAGGCGACGGAGCGTCCATGCGGCGCCTGATCTGCGGTGTGATCCGGGCGTACCAGGTTGCCATCTCGCCTTTCCTGCCGGCGGCCTGCCGGTTCACCCCGACCTGCTCCCGTTACGCGTTGGAGGCGGTTGCCCGATTCGGCGCGCTGCGGGGCGGATGGCTGGCGGCCCGCCGGATCCTTCGCTGCCATCCGTTCGGGCGTTGGGGATACGACCCGGTGCCGAAGGGTGGTGAGCGGCCGCAGCGCCGCCTGAGCCAGACGGTCGAGAGCGGAGCGGCGCCTGAGAGGGGCGGCTGATGGACCGGCGGCTTCTTCTGGCGATCGGGCTGATGTTCGGCGTGATCGTGTTGACCAACCTGCTCTTTCCGCCGAGGCGGCCCGAGGCACCGATATCCGCCCCGGACACGGCTCGCGTGCGGCAGGCATCTCCGGAAGCGGGCCTCTCCACGGGTGAGGGGGAGGAGGCACCTGCGGCTCGGCCACCCGCAGGCGAGGAGGCCGCGCTCCTCGAGCCGACACCGGCTGCCGCAGCGGTGGCAAGGGAAGCAGCGGTCGATACCATCGTGGTGGAGACACCGCTCCTTCGGCTGAGCTTCGTGAGCCGCGGCGCGGAGCTTGTTTCGTTGGAGCTCCCTAGCTACGAGTCGTACGACCCGGCCGATGCGGAGGGAGTTCCGGTTCAACTGGTGCGCGCCGGAGATCATCTGTTCGGTTTCCGGGTAGCCGTCGGGCCGGATACGGTAGACCTCTCGGAGCGACGTTTCGAAGCGAGCGCGCGAAGCGTACGGCTGGACGAGGGTGCGGGCCGGGATTCGCTGACGTTTCGCTACACCTTCGCGACTGGAGAGCGCGGCCCTATCGTCTTCCGAGTCACCTACCACTTCGAAGCGAACAGCTACCTGGTGAGGGTCGAGGGCGCGTTCGAGGGCATCGGCGGCCGAGGTTACACGCTCTACACTTCCCTTGGGACGGGGCTGCGGACGAACGAGGTTAACCAGAAGGAGGACTTCCGACAGCTGGCGTTCGTCGTGAAGGGACGGAGGGGAGGCATCCGGAGCGAGAAGCTCTCATCTGTGGATTCGGGCGAGGTGAGGTCGCCGGCGGGAGGACCGTTCGACTGGGTTGCCGTGAAGAACATGTACTTCCTGGCCGCCTACTTGGCGCCGCCGGAGAGTCCCGGGTTCGGCGGCCTTGTGGTCAGGGGCCTGCCTGAGGAGCAGAGGGCGCGGATCACCGCGACGCTTCCGGTGCCGGCTGGCGACCCGAGCTTCGCCTTCGAAGCCTACTTCGGTCCGCAGGACTACGGGCGCCTCAAGGTGATCGGCCACGACCTCCAGAACGTGAACCCGGTCGGCTGGCGGTGGCTTCAGCCGGTGATCCGCCCGCTCGTGGCGATCGTGATGGCGATCCTGACGTGGATGCACACGACGCTGAGCCTGGCGTACGGGTGGGTTCTCATCCTCTTCGGCGTGCTGATGCGGATCGTCCTCTTCCCGCTGTACCAGAAGTCGATGCGCGCGCAGATGGGGCAGATGCAGGTCCAACCGCTCATGAAGGACATCCGGGAGAAGTACAAGGATGATCCGCAGCGGATGCAGCAGGAGATGATGCGGCTGTACAAGGAGCACGGTATCAATCCGCTGGCGGGCTGCTGGCCGATGATGCTTCCGATGCCGGTTCTCATCACGCTCTTCTTCGTCTTCCGGAACACGATCGAGTTGCGCGGAGTCCCGTTCCTCTGGCTTCCCGACCTGTCGCTGAAGGATCCGCTCTACATAGTGCCGCTGGCCATGGGCGCTTCGATGTTCCTGCTCATGTGGATGGGCCAGCGAGGCATGGAGAGCACGGCGCAGACCAAGATGATGTCGTACGGGATGCCGATCTTTATGACGTTCCTCTTCGCGAACTTCCCATCCGGCCTGAACCTCTATTACACGACGAGCAACATCGCTTCGCTTCCGCAGCAGTTCTATATCGCGCGGGAGCGGCGAAAGGTGCGCGGCAGCACGCCGTCTGCCGGCTCGTCCGGCGCGATGGACGGCGGAGGTGCCAAGAAGGGCGGACAAAAGAAGAAACGGTCCTCCCCGAAACGGTAGTAGCCGGGTCGCCTCGGCCCGCCAGGGTTCCTCAGCGACCTGCCAGGGATCAATGGGAAAGCAGGACCTCGGGCTTCCGACCGATACGATCGCGGCGATCTCGACGGCACCGGGTCGCGCCGGCATCTCGGTCGTTCGAGTCAGCGGTCCGGAAGCGACCCTCGTGGCCGCCTCGCTCGGGGTCACGGGGCTTACGCCACGGCGGTGCGTGCTGACCGCGGTGCACCACCCTGATGACGGCCGCCTGATCGATCGGGCCGTTGTGACCCTCTATCGGTCTCCCGCTTCCTATACGGGCGAGGACGTGTTGGAGATCAGCGGGCACGGCGGCACTCTTGCGCCGCAGCTTCTTCTGGACGCGGCATGCGCCGCGGGCGCACGGCCGGCCGAGCCCGGAGAGTTTACGCGCCGGGCGTTCCTGAACGGGAAGATCGACTTGGTGCAGGTGGAGGCCACGCTCGACCTCATCGATGCTCGGTCGGAGGTGGCGCACCGGGCTGCTCTCTTCCAGCTGGAACGGGGTCTGTCGCGCCGAATCGAGGAGCTTCGCGAGGGCCTGCTGCGGCTCCAGGCGATGTTGACCTACGAGATCGACTTTCCGGAGGAGGATGACGGACCGCTCCCGGAGCGGCGGATTCAGGGGGCAGCCAGATCCTTGATAGAGCGCCTCGAGGCCCTTCTGCTGCACGCGCCCGAGGGGGAGATGGTGCGAGATGGGGCGCTTACCGTCATCGCGGGTCGACCGAACGCCGGCAAGTCCAGCCTGTTTAACTCTCTGCTGGGTCAGGAGCGGGCTATCGTCACGGAGCTTCCCGGGACGACGAGGGACGCGATCGAGGCGATGCTCACGGTCGAGGGCTACCCGTTCAGGCTCGTCGACACGGCGGGCCTGCGCAGGGGAGCGGATCGGGTGGAGAGCCTGGGGATCGAGGTGGCGGAGGGCTACCTGGCGAGCGCGGATCTGGTTCTGTTTTGTGCCGAGGCCGGCCGGGCGCTGCACGAGGAGGAGCTCACCTTCCTACGGCGCTGGTCACCCGCTTCGGACGGGCGGCCGAGGGTGGTGGTCGTGCGCACGAAGGTGGATCGGTGCGCACGTGTGGCCGGTCGGGCGCTGGTCGATGAGGCTAGCGCGGATGAGCGCAGCGTCGAGGTGACGGTGTCGGCCGTCCGGGGTGATGGGCTCCAGGCCCTTCGGCTGCTCCTGCTGGAGAGTGCGTACTCGGGCGTTCGAGCCGGCACCGAAACGCCGTTGGTCACGCGACGGCGGCAAGCCCGGGCCATTCGGCGAGCGCTAAGAGACTCGGAAGCGTTTGTGAACGCTAGAGATGCGGGCCTGCCACCGGAGATTGCGGCAACCCATCTGCTGGACGCGGAGCGGGCGCTCGAGGAGCTTCTTGGCGTTGTCGAGACGGACGACGTGCTGGACGTGGTGTTCTCGTCTTTCTGTATCGGAAAGTAGACGGGCTCGAGAAGTGAGTGGAGATACGGCGGCTCAAGCCGATTTACTTCATCGCTTTACGGCGGACATGGACAGTCCTTCCCTTCTCCACTCATCGCTTTACGTCCACGCAAAGCGATCCCGCTCCAGCCATCGCAGCGCTAGGCGGCCTGCTGGCAACGGACGCAGATGTACGTCTTCCTGCCGATGAGGTTGATCGTGGTGAGCTTGGTGCTGCAGCGCGGGCAAGGCTTGCCCTTCACGCGATGGTTGATGAGCCATCCCGGGTCGGCGTGAGCGGCCTGCCAGTGTAGTGTGGCCCGCTTGAGTACACGACGCAGGTACAGGTGGACGCGTGCCAGCTCGTCGTCGGTCATCTGGCCGACGCGCAGGTCCGGGCGGTAGCCGGCCTGGAAGCAGATCTCGTCGGCGTACTCGTTGCCGATGCCGGCTATGGCCGCCGGGTTCATGAGCAATCCCTTGAGGGAGCTTCGCGGGTGCGAGGTCGAGGTCTCGATGAACTTTTCCGCCGTAAGATCGTCGCTCAGGGGGTCGATCCCGAGGCTACGTGGCCCCCCGAGGGTCGAGCTGTCGCCGTTTGCCAGCAGGTGGACCACATGTCGGTTGCTGGGGGAGTCGAAGCGGAGTTCGCGCCCCGCGGCGAACTGGAGCCGGACTCGGCTGTTGTCGTCGGGCGGAACGGTTTGGGACTCCAGGTATATGCTTCCCCCGTCCTCCATCTCGAAGACGAGGCTGTGCTCCGACCGGAAACGAAGGACGATGTTCTTGCCGTGTCTCTCGACGGCATCGATCGCGTGCGACTCGATGTGCTGGCGGGCCGCCTCAGGATCCAGGTTCACCGAACCAGGGTCGTCGATGACAACGAGGGAGATGGTCTTGCCGGTGGCGTAGCCGGAGAAGCCCTCGATCATGCGTTCGACATCTGGAAGCTCTAGCACTGACGTGACCTCCGATGTGGCCGCGACGGTTTTTCGCTCGCGGGAAGCGATGTACACATGCTCAGACTTGCTGACAGCGGTCGGAACGAATACACCGATCGACAGCGAAAGTGCCGGTGGGGGTCGACGTTGCCCTCAGTGGGCGATCCGGAAGCCGGCGGGCGGCAGGTGCCCGAGAGGGATCTCTCGGAGGGCGTCCACGCGGGCTTGCGAGGGGCCTGATCGGAGAGCGTGGACGAACTGGTCGACGCGGTTCGCCGGTCCGGCCACGCGCACCTCGACGCTTCCGTCGGGCAGGTTTCGTACGGTTCCGCGCAGGCCCAGCGTGGCAGCCGTGCTGCGCGCCCACCAGCGGAATCCGACGCCCTGCACCCGGCCGACGAGGACGAAGGCCCGGAGACTTTCCGTGCGGTGTGTCAGGATGGCCTCTCCGTGGATCCTGTGTTCGGTTAGTTCGGGTAGAAGGTACGCCGACCACCGGAGGGAGGCACGCAAGGCTGCGGGAGAGAGAGGCTGGCGCCATAGTCGCCGGGACGAACCGGCTGGAAGGCGAGTAGGGGTAGAATGCGGACGTATGACGTGATCGTTATCGGGGCCGGGCATGCCGGATGCGAGGCGGCGAACGCCTCGGCCCGGCTGGGCGCGCGTACGCTGATGGTTACGGGCTTCCTCGCCCGCGTGGCTCAGATGTCGTGCAACCCGGCGATCGGGGGAATCGCGAAGGGAACGGTCGCGCGAGAAGTGGATGCGTTGGGCGGCCTGATGGGGCGTGCGACGGATCGCAGCACGCTGCACTTCCGGATGCTCAACGTATCCAAGGGGCCGGCCGTGTGGGCGCCCCGCGCCCAGTGTGACAGGGGTCTGTATCCCCGTGTGATGCGTACGCTGCTGGAGGAGCGTGAGGGCCTGGATCTGTATCAGGCGATGGTCCAGGGGCTTGTCCTGCGGGGCGAGCGCGTGGAGGGAGTGCTGTGTGCGGATGGGAGCGAGTTTCACGCCCGCTGCGTGGTCCTGACGGCCGGAACGTTCTTGCGCGGCAGCATCAAGATGGGCCGGGATCTCGCCATTCCGGCGGGCCGGGCAGGCGATCTGCCGTGTGTCGTGCTGGCAGAGCAGTTGGCCGATCTCGGCCTCCAGGCAGAGCGCTTCAAGACGGGTACGCCGCCGCGGGTGGATGGGCGCACGGTGGATTTCGGAGCGTTCCGGCGGCAGGAGAGCGAGGATGGGGAGCGGGGCTTCTCCCACTGGGAGCGTGGAGGCGAGCTGCCGCGCCTGCCCTGCTGGATCGGGACGGCGGGGCCCGAAGTGCGCGAGATCGTGGCTGCCGCGCTCTCCGAGTCGGCTATGTATGGTGGGGCGATCTCTTCGCTTGGACCGCGCTACTGTCCGTCCATCGAGGACAAGATCTTGAAGTTCCCGGACGCGGAGAGGCATCAGGTCTTCCTGGAGCCCGAAGGCCTGGAAACGAGCGAGCTCTACGTGAACGGGCTGTCCACGTCGCTGCCGCCGGATGTCCAGCGACGCTTTTTGGCGCGAGTGCCCGGTTTGGAAAAGGCGCGGATGACGCAGCCCGGCTACGCGATCGAGTACGACTACTATCCGCCGGAACAGCTGGAGGCCACGCTCAGGCTCAAGCTGCTGAACGGGCTATACTTGGCCGGCCAGGTCAACGGGACCACGGGGTACGAGGAGGCTGCCGGGCAGGGAATCGTGGCGGGTATCAACGCGGCGCTGTCCGCGCTGGGACGGGAGACGTGGGTACCCGCGCGTGACGAGGCGTATCTGGGGGTGCTGGTCGATGACCTCGTGACCCGTGGGGTCGACGAACCATACCGCCTGTTCACCTCGCGCGCCGAGTATCGCTTGATTCTGCGTCAGGACAACTGCCTGGAGCGGCTGGGCCCGGCCGCGGATCGTCTCGGGCTGCTTACCGAAGGGGAAGGACGACGCCTGGAACAGTTCCTGGGCGACGTGGAGCGGGCGAGACTCTGGACGAGGGTGACGAGCGTTCGACCGGAAGGGGTCAACGAGCACCTGCGCGAGCGCGGCACCACACCCCTCGCGCAGGCTCAGCCGCTTCGCCAGCTGCTGAAGCGTCCGGAGGTGGATTTTCGTGCCTTGGTGGCTTCGGATCGTGCCCTGGGGGAGGCAGCGTTCGAGCCGGATGTGCTCACGCTCGTGGAGATGGAGGTCAAGTACGAGGGCTACTTGGAGCGTGAGCGTGGGCGGGTGGAGTCTCTGCGCCGCCGCGAGAGCATGCCGCTCCCGGGCCTGGCGCCGTATCTGGAGATGCTGACACTGTCCGTCGAGGCCAGGCAGAAGCTCGACAAGGTGCGGCCGCGGACGCTGGGACAGGCCTCCCGCATACCGGGTATCTCGCCCGCCGACCTCCAGAACCTGCTGGTGGAGCTTAAGAAGCGGGAGCTACGATCCAGGCGTGCTGAAGGCTGTTGAAACCCTCGGATGTTTCACGTGAAACCCATCGAATAGCGGCCCGTCCCCGAGTCACGTTCGGTCGGGCGGATGTTTGGCCAACGGTGGCACAAACGGCAGCCGGCCAGCGTGATACGTTGTTAACCGAATGACGCACAATCGCTTGCACAGCTTTTCCACCGCTCGTGGAAGGGATGTGTTTCACGTGAAACACGATCGCTTGGCGAGCCTGGGGTTGGGGCCTATATTGCGGGCGTCCCGAGCCATCCCTCTTCTGAGTCCGCCGGTTTGATACCCAGGGGAAGCCCATGGGCCGAGTGATCTCGATCGCCAATCAGAAGGGCGGGGTCGGGAAGACGACGACCGCCATCAACCTCGGAGCCTCACTGGCGATCGCGGAGCGTCGAACGCTGGTGCTCGACTGCGATCCACAGGGAAACGCCACGAGCGGCTTCGGGATCCGGAAGGACGGGAGCCGTCTATCGGTCTATGAGTGTCTCATCGAAGGAAAGTCGCTCAAGGAGGCGATCCAGCACGAGGTTCACTTCCCATACCTCGATGTGGCGCCGGCGAGCCGAGACCTCGCGGGCGCCGAGGTCGAGCTCGTCGATCGGCAGAACCGAAACCGGTTGCTGAGGCAAGCGCTGGAATCGGTGCGGGGCTCGTACGACTACGTGCTGGTAGACTCGCCGCCGTCGCTGGGCGTCCTCACCCTGAACTCTCTTGCCGCGGCGGACTCCGTGATCATCCCTATCCAGTGCGAGTTCTACGCGCTGGAGGGCCTCAGCCAGCTCCTCAACACGGTCCGGATCGTTCAGCGTAACATCAATCAGGATTTACAGATCGAGGGTGTGTTGCTGACGATGTATGATTCCCGCCTGAACCTGTCGAAGCAGGTGGCGTCCGAGGCGAGAGAGTACTTCGGCCGGAAGGTCTTCGACACGATGATCCCCCGCAACATCCGCCTGGCCGAGGCACCCAGCTTTGGGAAGCCGATCGCCATGTACGACGTGCTGTCCACCGGCGCTCGAGGGTATCTGAGTCTTGCGAACGAACTGATCGAGCGTGATGAGCCTGAGAGGAAGGTTGGCTAAGAGCAACATTCGCCTCGGTAGAGGTCTGGGTGCCCTCCTCAGCGAGAATGTGGACATCGGCGTCGCCGACGGCACCGAGTTCGAGATCCCGCTGGAGGATCTGAAGCCGAACCCCTATCAGCCGCGCGGCCCCACTTCCGCCGAAGGACTGGCGGAACTGGCGGAGTCGATCCGGGAACACGGGCTGCTGCAGCCGCTTGTGGTCCGGAGCCGGGATGCGCACTGGGAGATCGTGGCCGGAGAACGGCGTTGGCGAGCGCTCATGCTGCTCGAGCGTCGAGCTGCACCGGCGATCGTGCGGGAGTTCAGCGACGAGCAGATGCTCCTCGTGGCGCTGGTGGAGAACCTTCAGCGGGAGGCGCTCTCCGCTCTGGAGGAGGCCCGGAGCTACCAACAGCTGGCCGATGAGTTCGGGTTGACGCAGAGGAACATCGCGCAGCGGGTCGGCAAGGATCGGTCTACGGTCGCCAACGCCCTGCGTTTGCTCAAGCTCCCTGCCTCGGTGCAAGAGCTCGTCCACACCGGCGAGCTCAGCGCAGGCCACGCGAGAGCGATTCTCGGGGCACGGGAGGAAGCAGCGCAGTTGATCCTGGCGAAGCGTGTGGTCTCCCGTGGGCTCTCCGTACGGGAGACGGAGCGGCGTGTACGGCGGCTCCGGGAGGGGGTATCGACGAGAAGCGCGGCGGGCGATGGCGCCGATGCTTGGTCCGACCCCTACATTCGCCGCGCTCAGCAAGCCCTCGAGCGAGCCTTGGGGACCGAGGTGGCGGTCCGGCTCAAAGGGAAGGCGGCAGGGGAGATCCGGGTCGTCTTCCACGACGCCGAGGACTTCGACAGACTGCTCGGCCTGATGGCCGGGCGATCTCCGGCGGACCTGTAGCAGAGCCCCGCTCCGGTGCTCCGCTTAAGGGGTCATGCATGGACGCTCGTGTTCCTTCGCAAGGGGGACACGGAGTCCCACCCCGTTCGCTTGGCAGCGGGCCGCGTGCTGGGCGTCGGCCTGGTCGCCGTGGGGCTTCTGCTGTCGGCCGGCTGGATGGCGGGTCGTGCGTGGGAACGGACGAGCGAGTCGACGCAGGCGGCGGAGATGTCGGCGGAACTGGAGCGCCTCTCCGCCGAGAGGACGCAAATGATGGAACTGGCGGCTCGGCTTGAGCGAATGGAAGCGGACTACCGCCGCCTGCAGCGGGCTCTGGGGTACCGCGCACCCGGAGGGAGCGGCGACATCTGGCTTCCTCCACTCGAGGCCGGTGCTGAGCCGGCCGGGGAGCGTGCGCCGGGTTCCGGGCGATCGCTCGCTTGGCCGCTGGCGCATCGAGGGTACATCACCCGGTCCCACGGAGCAGACTCGGGCGAGCTGCAGCCGTCACATGCCGGCATAGACATCGCCGTGCCGGTGGGTTCTTATGTGCGGGCGAGTCGGGCCGGCGTCGTGGCAGATATCGGCGCCGACCGCGTGTACGGCCGTTACGTTCGAATCGACCACGGGGATGGTCTTTCGACGCTCTACGGACACAACGCCTGGACGTTTGTCCTGGAGGGCGATTCGGTGGAGGAGCGCGAGGTGATCGCGCTGTCCGGGAGTACGGGGCAGTCGACGGGCCCGCACCTACACTTCGAGGCAAGGCACCGCGGGCGCTTGATCGACCCGCTCGAGCTGTTGGATCGGGTCTCCGATGGCCGGATGTAGGTTCGCACCGTGTGGGGAAAAGGACAGACCGTGATGAAGGAGAGCAAGGCGGAAAGCCGGGATCTGAGTGAAGTTGTTTCCATCATCGCCCCCGGGATGAAGGTGGTCGGAGACTGCTCTAGCGACGGCATCGTTCGGATTGAGGGTCGCGTGGAGGGCCTGATCAAGGCGGCCAAGTCGGTGGTGGTCGGTAAGGAGGGCGTCGTGAAAGGCGATATCGAAACGCAGGATCTCATCGTCGCCGGGCGTGTGTCGGGCACGATCACCGCGCAGAGCCGTGTCGAGCTCCAGTCATCATGCCACGTCGAGGGAGATATCCGCAGCCGCCGCATCAAGCTCGATGAGGGGGGCCGCGTGGATGGCCGCCTTCACATGGGGGCGGACGTCTCGCGGACGGAGTCGCAGCAGGCGGCCCTTCAGCGCGCACGTGCGGCGCCGCCGCCGCCAGGGGCCGCCTCGCCGAAGGCCCCTACGAAGTCGTCGTTACAGAGGACCTCCAGGGCGGACTCCTGAGCGGCGCCCTCCAGAGGGCCAGCCCGGTCGTCTGATGGGCGAGGCTGTCCACTTTCTGGTCGGACTCGTCCTGATCACGTTAGGTGCCGATTGGCTCGTGACGGGCTCGTCCCGCATCGCCGCGCGCCTGCGCATCAGCCCCCTCGTCGTGGGTCTTACGGTGGTCGCCTTTGGAACTTCGGCCCCGGAGCTGTTCGTGAGCAGCCTGGCGGCGCTTCGCGGACAGGCGGGGCTGGCTGTCGGCACCGTGATGGGTTCGACCGTGGCGAACGTGGGCCTGATCGCCGGTCTTGGGGCCCTGATCCGACCGATCGATGTCAAGCGCCGTCTTCTGATCAGGGAGAGTCCCCTCCTCGTTCTCGTCCTGCTTATCGTGATGCTGCTCTCGTGGAACGATGCGCTAGGCCGCCTGGACGGGCTGGCGCTCATGGGGGGTTTCCTGATCTATCTGGGCTTCATGCTGCGGATGGAGGGAAGGATGGAGCTGGATGCCGGATCGAGCGGCGTAGGGGGGAAGCTGGGGGTGACCGGCGAGGAAGTGACCGCTGACGCGCACCAGGCCGAGGAGGTGTCCGCGGGCGCGCAGGAGACCGGCCGAGGAGCCGCGTGGCGGTCGAGCCCCTGGTGGCTTACGGCCCGAATGATAGTCGGTCTTGCGGCACTGCTGGCCGGCGCGCACTGGCTGGTCGAGTCCGCCGTGGCGATCGCCACCGCATTCATGGTTCCGGAGGAGGTCATTGGGGCCACGATGGTAGCTGTCGGCACGTCGATTCCCGAGCTGGCGTCGACCGTTGCGGCGGCAGCGCGAGGGCTGGGCGACATCGCGATCGGCAACATCATCGGCTCCAACGTGTTCAACCTCGGCCTGGTCCTGGGCAGTGCCGCGCTTCTGAGCCCCCTGCGCCTCCCACCCGAAGTTGTTGTGCGGCAGGTGGTTCCGGCCCTCTTCTTCTGTATTCTCTTGATACCACTGGCGTACACCGGCCGGCGTGTAAATCGTCCGGAGGGACTCCTCTTGCTGGTGCTTTACGGCGTGTTCATCTACCAGGTGATCTGAGTACGAGAGAGACTCGAGCCACACGACCCTGGTCGGCGACTGTAGCGCCGCGACTGGCCCGCTCGTCCAGGCACAGGTAGGCTCACCTATTGTAAAGCATCGCCGTAAAGGTTAGCTTTCATCATGCCTGCCCCGCCGCCTCGAGCGCCTTTGCCCGGACATGCAGCCACCCCGGCCGGAGAGATCGCCGATGTCCGTATCGGTCAAGCTCAGCAGTAAGCACCAGATCGTGGTGCCACGGGAAGCCCGTGAAGCGCTGGACCTTAAGCCGGGCGATCGTCTCCTCGTGACCGTCACGGACACATCCGTCATCGAGCTAGAGAGGGAGCCGGCGGACCTGGTGGCGGAGCTCGATGGTCTCTTCACCAGCCTCGGCCCCGATCTGTGGCCGGAGTTACGTGAGTAGTCGGGCGCAGTTCCAGGAACACATCGAGGAAGCCCGCCGACTTCACCTGGATCCATGTGTGATAGCCTATCACCTGATAGGGCTTCCACCGTTGGTGGAGCTGACGAGGCTCCTGTTTGCGGGGCTTCGCTCCGATAAACTGCGGGCGCAGACATCTGCTATCTCTTTTTATCAGCTTCTCACAGAGCCGTATCGGAGGGGGCGCGAGGATCTGGCGCTGCAGGCATACAAGTACCTGAGCGGACAGCGCGGGCTGGAGATCGTGCCGGTGACGGGGGCGGTGGCGCGGCAGGCGGCGGAGGTTCAGGCCAGCCTCGGTGGCACGCATGAAAGGTCCATCCAGATCGCCACGGCGCTGCGCCGGGGGGTCCGTGCGTACGTGACGGACAAGACGGCACTACGCCGGGTGGCCGGGATGGAGGTGATCAGCCTTGGAGACTACGTAGAGGGCTGAAGCTCGGAGGCGAAGGGAGCGTCAGATCGGCCGGAAGGTCAGTCCCGAAGGGATCTTGGGGGCGAAGTAGGTGGACTTGGCCGGAAGCCGCTTCCCGTCCCGTGCAACGTCCCACAAGTCGTCCAGCCCGACCGGAGGCAGTAGGAAGACCGCCCCGTGCGCTTCCGCCGTCGCTGCCGCTTCGGCCGGATCCTGATGGTAGCTGAGGCGTGCCGAACGAACGGCGGCGTCTGCATCCTGGCGCGTCAACGCGTATAGGATCAGACGATCGAAGACGACGCAGGCGAGCCGTCCCTCCGCCGGCGACAGCTGAGCAGCGTCGATCGAACCGGCACGCGCACGCAGAAGGAGGGATGGCGGGCGCGGCGGCGCCGTGCCGGCTAGAGCATCCGGCGTAGGGATCACAACGTCGATCGGTAGAACGCCGATGGCGCCCCCCCCGCGACGGCCCACTTCGGCGGCGAGCGCCTCCGGAGCCTCGGGGCCCGGTTCCACTTCGAACGCCACCGCCAGGCGCTCCAGCCAGTCGGCCGGGAGACCGGTGAGCCGACGGTGCGTGGCGTGCACGATGAGACCCGGATCGTGCTCCCCGACGATCGCCGCGAGCACCCGGCCTGCGTGGGGTCGCTCGGGCAGATCGCGTGCCAGCTGCAGTGCGGTCTCGTACCGGTGGTGCCCATCGGCGATAAGGGTATCGTGCTCTGCGACAGCCCTGAGAAGCGGCCCGTCCATCGCCTTGGGAACCCGCAAGAGGGTGTGCTGGATATCATCGGGCGTACGCGCCACCAGGATGATCGGGCCGTCGGCGTGCGCGCGAGCGACGAGTTCCTGGAGCTGCCCCTGCGGGTCGGGGACGATCGCGAAGATGGGTGAGAGCTGCGCACGGCACGCCTTCATCAGCGCGAGGCGATCCTTCTTGGGACCTGCGTGGGTGCGCTCGTGGGGGAGGACTTCCCGCTGATCGAACCCGGTCAGCTCGAGGGCCGTCAGGATTGCGGTTCTGGCCACGAAGGAGCCTGCGTGGGAGAACTCCTGCCGGTAAAGGTAGAAGGCGTCCTTCTCCGAGCGAGCCAGGACACGCTCGCTCAGCCATCTCTGCAGCCTGGAAGCCGCGAGCGGGTATCGATCGGGCGGCTCGCCCTCGGGGAGGATGAGGCGCACCGCGTTGTACGGGCTCAGCTCCCGAAGCGTCCGGGCGGCATCGTCGTCGATGACATCGTACGGGGGCGCCAGCAGCCGCGATGGATCTCCTGCGGCCTTCGTGTAGTGGATCGAGGCGGTCGGATAAATGGTTGGCACGCCAGCTCTCCGTTCCGGTAGCCGTCATCGGCCGCGCCGGCGAAGCGAAAGTACCTCGAGGCGGGCCGGTCGGATAGCAAAGGGTTTGGCCGTGCGCGAGCACCGAGATAGCTTGCGCGGGATGCTTCCTCTGCCGATGTCGCTCAGGGTTGGGATCTGCGCGGCGGGAATGGCGTTCGCCACGGCCGCTCCCGCCTCCGCCGCCGTGTCCGCCTCCCAGCAGCCGACCCGGGAGGGATCGGCCGAGGCGTGGGAATCCGACCTCCCGTCGCCGGCCGACTATCTGGGTTTCCCGGTGGGCGCGGACCGGCAGCTCGCTGACTGGTCGCAGGTCACGGACTACCTGTCCGCGCTGGCAGAGCGGAGCGACCGGATTCGGATGGACACGCTGGGTACGACGACGCTCGGCCGGCCGTTTGTCCTTCTCACCATCAGCGAGCCCCGGAACCTTGCCTCCCTCGATGAGATCCTGGCCACTCAGCGGATCCTGGCGGACCCGCGTCTGCTGGAAAGCGCGGGGCAGCTCGAGGACGCGATCGAGGCGGGCCGAACCATCGTCCTCATCACCTGCTCGATCCACTCGACGGAGGTCGGGAGCTCGCAAGTACCGATGCGTATCGCTTACCGTCTTGCCGCCTCCCGGGAGCCGGATGTGGTCGAGGTGCTCCGGAACACGGTGGTTCTCCTGGTCCCCTCGCTGAACCCGGACGGAGTGGATCTGGTGGTCGAGTGGTACCGGGAAACGGTCGGGACCCCGTGGGAGGGAGTCTCTCCTCCCTTCCTTTACCACCACTATGTCGGCCACGACAACAACCGGGACTGGTACGCGTTCACCCAGATCGAGACCCGCTTGGCGGTCGAGAAGATACACAACATCTGGCATCCGCAGATCGTGCACGACATCCACCAGCAGGGCTCCTTCGGCAGTCGTTTCTTCGTGCCGCCGTGGATCGACCCGATCGAGCCGAACGTCGATCCCCTGCTCGTCTCGTCAGGCAACGCCCTCGGCTCAGAGATGGCTTGGGCGCTTCTGAGGACGGGGAAGCAAGGTGTCGTTCTGAACGCCACGTACGACGCCTGGACCCCGGCTCGGGCGTACCCGCACTACCACGGAGGGGTGCGCCTCCTGTCCGAGACGGCGAGCGCCGAGATGGCTACGCCGCTGGAAGTGGGATCCGACGAGCTGGAGCCCGGCCGGGGCTTCGACCCGCGGAGGCGCTCGTGGAACTTCCCCGAGCCGTGGGAAGGGGGGACGTGGCGGCTCGCCGACATCATGGGTTACATGGAGGCCGGCGCGTTCGCGCTGCTCCGCCACGCGGCCCGCTACCGCGAGGAGTGGCTGCGCGGGTTCGTCTCGATCGGGGAGCGCGCGGTGGTGGGGTGGGAGAGGTGGCCGGAGGCGTGGGTGATCCCGGCCGACGGGGGTGGGGAGGAGGCGGGAAGACCGACCGGCTGGCGCGAAATCGGGGTTGCCGAGCTGATCCGCATCCTGCTCACGGGAGGCGTGGAGGTAGGTCGGGCGGAGGCGCCTTTCGCGGCTGCCGGCCGAACGTTTCCGGCGGGGACGTACGTCATCGGGATGCATCAGCCGTACGCGTCGTTCGCCCAGACGCTGCTGGAGCGGCAGGAGTACCCGGTAACCCGAGCGTACGAGGGAGGGCCGGTACGGCGGCCGTATGATGTGACCGCCCATACGCTGCCGCTGCTGCTGGGCGTGGAAGCGATCCCCGTCGAGGAGTCACCCGCCGTGCCGCTGGAGGCCGTCCGGTGGCCGCCATCTCCGAGTACATCGCTGGAGCACGCTGCGGGGCTGGCGGGCACGTATCGGCGGATCGCCCTCTATCAGCCGTTCGATCCATCGATAGACGAGGGATGGACGCGCTGGCTCTTCGATCGGTACGAGGTCCCGTACGCCTCTGTGCACAACCAGGATGTCCGGGACGGGTCGCTGGCCGGCTACACTGCGCTGCTCCTGCCTTCCGTGTCGGCGGAGGTGCTGCGGGAGGGCAGGGAGGAGGGAACGGTTCCCGGACGTTACGCCGGTGGCTTGGGCGATGCAGGTGCGGCGGAGCTCCGCCGCTTCGTCGAAGAGGGCGGAACGCTGGTGGCGCTCAATCGATCGGTCACGTACGCGATCGACGTGCTCGACCTGCCGGTGAGGGATGTCCTCGAGGGGTTGGAAGAGACCGAGTACTACGCCCCGGGGTCACTGGTCCGGCTGGATGTGGAGCTCGGCCACCCGATGGCCGTCGGGATGGAGAGCGAAGCGGCGGCATGGGTCGAGGGAGGACATGCGTTCGAGCCGGCCCAGGACAGCGCGGTGCGGATCGTGGCCAGCTATGGAAAGGACCCGCTGCTTATGAGCGGGTGGCTCCAGGGTGAGGAGTACATGGCGGGACTCCCGGCGCTCGTCGATGTGCGTCTCGGGAAGGGCCACGTCGTCCTCTTTGGGTTCCGGCCGCAGTACCGTGGCCAGTCGCTAGCCACCTACGCCCTTCTGTTCAACGCCCTCAAGCTCTGAGCGGTCCCGGCCTATCTCGAAGGACGGTTCGCTGGACGAGGTTCGCTAGACGACGTCCTCCGGGAAGCTCTCGAGCACTTCCTGCACCTTGTTGAGGAAGAAGGCGGCCATGGCGCCGTCCACGACCCGATGGTCGTAGCTGAGGGCGAAGTAGGCCATGTGGCGAATGCCGATCGCGTCGTTCCCGAGGTCGTCCTGCACGACGACGGGCCTCTTCTCGATCACCCCGGTGCCGAGGATCGCGACCTGCGGCTGGTTGATGATCGGCGTCCCGAAGAGATTGCCGAAGACGCCCACGTTGGTGATCGTGAAGGAGCCGCCCTGGATGTCGTCGAAGTCCAGTGTCTTGGTTCGGGCCTTCTCGGCGAGCGCGTTCGCTCCCTCGGCCAGCCCCATGAGACTCAGTCGATCGGCGTTCCGGAGCACGGGCACGATAAGCTCCTGCCCGTCATTCAGCGCCACCGCGATTCCGAGGTTGATGTCGGCGTGGTAGACGATACGGGTCCCGTCCACCGACGCGTTCAGGATCGGGTACTCCTTCAAGCCCTCCACCACCGCCTTCATGATGAAAGGTCCGTACGTCAACTTGACGCCCTCCGCGTCGAACTTCGGTCTGAACTTCCGGCGGAGCTGGACGACGCGCTCGAAGTCGATCTCGCCGACCGATGTGACGTGGGCCGACACGTGCTGGGACATGAGCATGTGCTCCATCGTGCGGAGCCGGACGCGGCTCATGTCCTCTACGCGATCGCCTTCCCGGATCGGCACGCGGGGTAGCTTCACCTCGAGCGTAGCTCCGTGAATGGGAAGGCGAAGCACGCCGGGCGGCGTCTCGGCTGCGGGCTCCACCGTGACCGGAGTGCCGGCGGGCGGCGATGCGGCTGGCGCGGCCTCGGTCGGGGTGGCTGCCGGGGCCTCCGCCGCCGCCGCTTCGGGGCCCCGCGCTTCCAGGAAGGAGAGGATGTCGTCGCGGGTGACGCGGCCCGAGATGCCGGAGCCGTCGATCTGGGTGATATCGACGTCGTGCTCCGCCGCGATCTTGCGTACGAGAGGCGTGGAGCGGGTGCGGAGACGCTCCTCCCGGGTGGCCGGTGCCGCGACGGTCGCCGCGGGCGCTTGGGGAGCCGGAGGCGCTTCGGCGTCGGCGACGGACTGCGTCACGGCCGCAGGCTCTGCAGCGGCAGCCTGCTTGGCAGGAGGCTCGTCAGGCGGAGGTGCCTGGGCCGGAGCCTCCTCGACCGCTTCGGCGGGTGGGCCGCCGTCGGCGGCGGCGGCCACCGCCTCCGTCTCGATGCGCGCGACAAGGGTGCCAACCTCCACGGTCTCTCCCTCGGCGACGAGGATCTCGGCGAGGACGCCGCTGGAGGGTGACGGAATGTCTGCGTCGACCTTGTCGGTGGAGATCTCGAAGAGATCCTCATCGCGCTCGACCTCCTCACCCTCCCGCTTCAGCCACTTGGTGAGCGTTCCTTCGGCGATCGATTCGCCCATCTGGGGCATGATCACGTCTACCTTAGCCATGCAAGCCGTCCTTCCCTGACTAGTAGGCCAGCAGCCATCTTGATGCCTTCACGATGTCATCCGTCTGCGGGAGATAGTAGTCCTCGAGCGGCGGAGAGTACGGAATGGGAGTGTCGAGAGCCGTCACCCGACGGATCGGTGCGTCCAGGAACTCGAACGCCTCCTCGCAGAGTTGGGCGGTGATCTCTCCGGCGAAGCCGCCGAAACGGGGCGCTTCGTGCACGATCAGGACCCGGCCCGTACGCTTCACGCTCTGGATGATTGCCTCGCCGTCGAGGGGCCGAAGGGTGCGCAGGTCCAGAATCTCGATCTGGGCGCCGTCTTCCTCCGCGATGCGCTCGGCGGCATCCGAGGCCTTGTGCACCATGGCGCCATACGTCACGAGGGTGAGATCGGAGCCTGTGCGGTGAGTGCGCGCGACCCCGAGCGGGACGAGAATCTCCTCTTCCGTAGGAAGCATCTCCTTCACGCGCCGGTAGAGGAACTTGTGCTCGAAGTAGAGAACGGGGTCAGGATCGCGGATCGCGGCGCGGAGCAGGCCCTTCGCGTCGCGTGCCGTAGCGGGTGCCACCATCTTGAGCCCGGCGACGTTGGCGAAGTACGACTCCACGTTCTGTGAGTGGAAGGGGCCGGAGTGTGCCCCGCCGCCGCACGGGCCGCGAATCACCAGCGAGGCCCCGACGCCGGTCCGGTAGCGGACCTTCGCCGCGAAGTTCACGATCATGTCGAAGGCCGGGGCGATGAAGTCGATGAACTGCATCTCCACGATCGGCTTGAAGCCCATGTGCGCCACGCCGATCGCCGCTCCGACGATGGCCGCCTCGCTGATCGGCGTGTCGATCACGCGGCTCGAGCCAAACTCGTCGAGGAACCCCTCGGTGACCTTGAACGCGCCGCCGTAGGCTCCCACATCTTCGCCCATGATGAAGACCGCGGGGTCCGTCTTCATCTCCTCCCACATCGCCTCGCGGATCGCCTCCAGGTACGTGGTTTCCTTGAAGCGGCTCCTCGTGTCCTGGCCGGACGCTTCCCGGGTCTCGATCGTTATTTCGGCCATCGGGCGATCAGCTCGGCATCGCCGAATCGGCGAGATCCGGGTACACGTGGGCGCGCCGAGTCCAGGGGACGGCGGCGGCGTCTCCGGCAAAGGTGCCCACGAGAGCCCCTTCAGCCTCGGGCATGGGTGCGGCCAGCGCATCGTCTACCGCTGTGTCCAGCAGCCTGCGGACGCCCTCCTTGACGACCGCGAGCGCCGCGCGGGACTCGAAGCCGGACTCCAGCAGGTAACTCTGGAAGCGAGCGAGGGGATCCCGCCCGCGCCACTCCAGCAACTCCTCCTCCGGGACGTAGTGCTGGGGGTCGTGCTGAGCGTGGCCGATCATGCGGTACGTTTCCGCGACGATCAGCGTCATGCCCTCGCCGCGGCGGGCCCGCTCTACCGCCTCTCGCGCCGCGTCGTAGACCTCGAGCACATCGTTCCCGTCCACGGACACCGCCGGCACTCCGTACGCCGCCGCCACGTCCACCCAGTCCTCGACGGCGGCCTCACGCTCGCTGCGCGTGGCGAAGGCCCATCGGTTGTGCTCGAGGATCACGATCACAGGGAGACGCTGCACCGCGGCGAAGTTGAGCCCC
>DAOVWI010000045.1 GCA_030636765.1 Gemmatimonadales bacterium | reverse complement strand
CTGACCGGTCCGTACGCGCGGGCGGACAGCGCGGTTCGCGCGCTCCTGCGTGAATGGCTCGACAGCCTCACTCTGACCGACGAGGAGCGACGCAGGGCGACCGAGTGGACGGTTGGAGAAGGCGACAAGAAGTGGGGCATCTCCGCCGAGGGCCTCCACCTCGGCGACATCACGATTCCCATACCGTTCGGCGCGCTGTTCGGGCAGAGCATGTCGCCCAACGCGCAGAAGGCAAGGGCCATGGTCCGGGACTTCAACGAGATCCGGCAGCAGGACATCGACGCGGACATTCGTAAGGAGCGACAGGAGGCGCTGAAGGGGATCCGTCGGCGCACCGAGGAGGAGCTGGAGCGTCGGAAGCGCGACACCACGGAGGCGGCACCGTCCGATTCGGCCGGTTCGTAGGGGGTCCGCGGTGGCGAACGCTCTGGTTGGTTTTCCGGATCTCCTCGGTTAAACTCCCCCGAATCACCTTCAAGCGCGGCTGATCGTGAACGAGACACTCGACCCGCGATACGATCCCGAGGGGATCGAGGCACCGCTGTACCGGAGATGGGAGGCGGCCGGCCTCTTCCACGTTCCGGCAGGGGACGTCAAGCGGCCCTACGTCATCTCCATCCCGCCGCCGAACGTGACCGGCGTCCTCCACATGGGGCACGCCCTGAACCACACCATCCAGGATGTGCTTATCCGCTGGCGACGAATGCAGGGCTGCGACGCCGTCTGGGTGCCGGGGATGGACCACGCGGGCATCGCGACCCAGAACGTCGTGGAGCGCGAGCTGGCCAAGGAAGGACTGACGCGCTGGGACCTCGGGCGCGAGCGGTTCGTGGAGCGCGTATGGGCGTGGGTGGAAGAGTACGGAGATCAAATCCTCGATCAGCAGAGGGCGATCGGCGACTCGTGCGACTGGGAGCGGACGAGGTTCACGCTGGATGAAGGGCTCTCGCGGGCCGTCCGCGAGGTGTTTGTTCGCCTCTACGAAAAGGGTCTCATTTACCGCGGCAGCTACATCATCAACTGGTGCCCCCGATGCCAAACGGCGCTCTCCAACGAGGAGGTGGAGCACAAGGAGGTTGCCGGAAAGCTGTACCAAATCAGGTATCCGCTGGCCGAGGCCGGTGAGGAGGGGGTGGTCGTCACGACGACGCGGCCCGAGACGATGTTGGGAGATACCGGCGTGGCTGTCCACCCCGAAGATGCCCGGTACCACGCTCTTGTCGGGGCGGAGCTGATCTTGCCCCTCGTCGGGCGCCGTCTGCCGATCGTTGCCGACGAGTATGTGGATCCGGAGTTCGGGTCGGGCGCGGTGAAGGTGACGCCCGCCCACGATCCGAACGATTTCGAGATCGGCGAACGTCACGGCCTGCTTCGGGTGAACGTCATGAGCGCGGACGCGTCCATGTCCGACGAGGTGCCCGAGGCGTACCGGGGGCTGGACCGGTTCGAGGCGCGCGAGCGCGTGCTGGAGGACCTCGAGACCGCTGGTTTCCTCGTGGGCACGGAGCCCCATACCCATGCCGTGGGGCACTGTTACCGGTGTGACACGGCCGTCGAGCCGTGGCTGAGCGAGCAGTGGTTCGTGCGGATGAAGCCGCTGGCCGAGCGCGGCTTGGCGGCGCATCGGGAGGGGAGGCTTCGCTTCCATCCCGAGCATTTCGGCAAGAAGTACGATCACTGGATGGAGAACATCCGGGACTGGTGCATCAGCCGGCAACTCTGGTGGGGGCATCGGATTCCAGTGTGGTATTGTGAGGCGTGCGACGCGCAGGTCGTGGCTCGGGAGGATCCGACCGAATGTCCCGAGTGCGGAGGTGGCCTGGAGCAGGACCCGGATGTTCTGGACACATGGTTCAGCTCGGCGCTGTGGCCGTTCAGCACGGTTGGGTGGCCTGAGGAGACCGAGGATCTGCGAGCGCTCTACCCGACTCACGCGCTGGTTACGGGGCCGGGGATCATCTTCTTCTGGGTGGCCCGCATGGTGATGATGGGCCTCGAGTTCATGGGAGAGCTGCCGTTCCGCGATGTGGTGATCAACGGTACGGTGCGCGATCACCTCGGGCGTCGCATGGCGAAGTCGCTGGGCAACGGTATCGATCCGCTCGAGGTGGTGGAGAGGTTTGGAGCCGACGCGATGCGGTACACGCTCGTCAACGCCACCGCCATGGGCACCAACATCCAGCTCAACTACCAGGATCTCGAGAGCGCTTTCGCCGTCGGCCGCAACTTCGGCAACAAGATCTGGAATGCTGCGCGGTTTGCGCTGCCCTACCTGAGCGAAGAGGACGTCGCGGAGAGCCCTCTAGATCGGGCGCTGGAGCTGGAGGACCGGTGGATCCTCAGCCGTTTCCACGGCGTCGTGCTGGAGATCAACGAGGCCCTAGAGGCCTTCCGGCTGCACGACGCCGCCTCGGCTGTGTACCGCTTCGGGTGGGGGGAGTTCTGCGATTGGTACCTGGAGCTGGTCAAGACCCGTTTGCGTGGCGATCGTGGCGAGGAAGGCCGCGCCGCGGCCACCACTACCCTGGCTCACGCGCTGGATGGGTGGATGCGCCTGCTCCACCCTATCATGCCGTTCATCTCGGAGACGATCGCCCTCCGGCTGCCGGGTCGTGGCGAGGCGTACACGATCGTATCCGGCCCGTGGCCGGAGCCGCCGGAAGAGTGGTCCGACGCGGCGGCCGAGCGCGACATGTCCAGCCTTCAGGAGATCGTCGGTCACGTTCGCAACCTGCGCGCGGAGTACGGCGTCGACCCGGGGCGTGAGGTTCGCGTGATGGTTCGGGGAGCTACCCCCGAGCTGCGGTCGGCTCTCGAGGGAGCCGGAGAAGGGGTCGCACGCCTCGCCCGCGCGGCCTTCCAGGAGGTGGATGGACAGCCGCCCTCCGGGCCCGGGGCTCACGCCGTTCTTCGGTCCGGTGCCGAGCTGTTCCTCCCCCTCGCCGATCTGGTCGACGTGGAGCGGGAGCGCGCACGGTTGTCGAAAGAGCTCGCGCGTCTCGAGAAGATCCTTGCGAGCTCGAAGGCCCGGCTCGAGAGCCGGAAGTTCCTCGAGCGGGCGCCGGCCGATGTCGTGGAGAGGGAGCGGGAGAAGGAACGGTCGGTCGAGGAGCGGCGCCGGCGCCTGGTGGAGAAGAGGCGCGCGCTGGAAGGAACCGGCTGATTCCTCACCCCGCCGTGCGAGCCCCCGGCTCGAGCGCCTCGGCCAGGCTCCTGGCCCTCTGGGTCGGCGCGGCGGCGATCTCGAGCGCCTGCGCCAGGGAGGAGCCCCCACCAGGCGCCAATCCCGACAGGCAACCGCCTACGGTACGCGAAACCAAGCCCGAGCGCTTTGCGGTCGTTCCTGATTTCGACGGAAGCGTGGAGGTGCGCTTCGCGGAACCGCTGTCGGGAACGTCGGGGCTGGAGCGCCGGCTTGTCTCCTCACCGGCCTTTCGCTATCGGGTGGATGCTGGCTTTTCGGTCATCAAGATCCGGCCGCGAGACGGCTGGCGGGAAGGTGTCGTGTACTACTTCCAGCTTCCTTCCGGGATCGCGGATCTGCTGGGGAACCGCACCGACGAGCCGATCGAGATCATCTTCTCGACGGGCCCGCCGATTCCGGACACGCGCGTAACCGGTACGGTGACGCAGCGCGTCGACGGCGGTGCCGTGGCCGACGCGCGGATCCTCTTCTTCAACATCGCCGGCGACTCGATTCCCTACACATCGGTGACGGAGCGCGGCGGTGAGTTCGAGATCACCACGCTGCCGCTCGACGACTACTGGTCTTTCGCATTCTCGGATCTGAACCGGGATCTTCTTCTCCAACGGCTCTTCGAGCCATACGACAGTGTGCGCCTGCAGCTCGAACCGGCGGGGGTGGCGGCCCTGACCTTCCGCATCGTGGAACCGGACACCACGCCTCCGGTCCTGGCGCGTGTTCAGGCGGTGGAGGACTCTCTGCTCCGACTGGAGTTCGATGATTACCTGGATCCCGATCAGGATCTCGGTGTGGTGATCGTGTCGGTGCGAGAGGAGCAGACGGGCCGGAGCCGGGAGGTGGCGGGGATGCGGCTGGAGCCGGGTACCGCGCGGGCCCAGGGAAGAGAGGGCCGCGGCGCGGCGAGGCGGGGCAGGGTCCCGGCCCCGCCTGCTGACACGGCGCTTGCGCCCGACACGGCAGCCGCGCCTGCTGACACGGCGCTTGCACCCGACACGGCAGCTGCACCCGGCGACACGACAGCAACGCCCGGCGAGGCCCAGGAAGAGCCGACGCTGCCCTCCAGAGTTCTGCTTGTAGAGCTGGCCTCTGTGCTGGAGGACGGCACGTACCGGATTACCGTCGAGGGGATCCTCAACCTGCGCAGCCTGGCCGGGAGAGCCGACACCACCTTTGCCTATCCCGAGCTGGAAGCGGCAAACGTGGATACGGGCGCAGCCAAGCCCGACGCAGCGGAGCCGGAGGCAGCCGAGGCGGAGCCCGACGACACGGAAGGCGGGGGCCGTTGAGGGATCGTCGCCGGAAGATTCCCTCCATGGACCGACTTCTCTCGAAGGAGAGGGCGGTCCAATGGGCGGAGAGCTACGGCCGTGAGACCGTCAAGAGGGTGCTGCGGGACGTACTCGAAGAGCAGCGGCTCTGGGCGGCCGCGGGAGACGGCGTGTCCGATCTGGCGGCGATCCTGGAGGCGGCAGGCGTGCGCCTGGAGGCGTCGGCTCGACCGGCCCTGCGGCGGGTGCTGAACGGAACCGGCGTGGTCCTCCACACGAATCTGGGCCGGGCGCCGCTTCCACGTGCGGCCATCGACGCGCTCGGTCTGGTGGGGGGCGGCTACAGCAACCTGGAGTTTGACCTGAGTACGGGAAAGCGGGGAAGTCGCTACGCCCATTGCACGGATCTCCTCAGGGAGCTTACCGGGTCGGATGCTGCCCTGGTCGTGAACAATAACGCGGCGGCCGTAGCGCTGGTGGTCAATGAGCTCGCCCTCGGCCGCGAGGTGATCGTCTCACGCGGGGAGCTCGTGGAGATAGGCGGGTCGTTCCGGATTCCCGATATCGTCCTACGAAGTGGCGGCCGGCTCGTGGAGGTGGGGACCACCAACCGTACGCGGATCGAGGATTATCGACGAGCGCTCGGGCCCGAGACGGGACTGATCCTGAAGATCCACCCATCGAACTACCGGATCCACGGCTTCGTCGCGGAGGCGGGCCTGGAGGAGCTGACGGAGCTCGGTCGCGAGGCCGGAGTTCCCGTGGCGAACGACCTCGGCTCGGGCCTTCTCATCTCGGATCTGCTGCCATGTCTACCGCCTGAACCCGGCCCCGGGCACGCCATCTCGGCCGGCGCCGATGTCGTGACGTGGAGCGGGGACAAGCTCCTTGGCGGCCCTCAGGCCGGCATCATCCACGGTTCGGCCGAGGTGATCGAGCGTCTTCGGCGCAACCCGCTTCTGCGTGCGTTCCGCGTCGACAAGTTGACCCTCGCGGCGCTGGAGGCGACCCTCCGCCTGTACCGAAACTCAGAGGCGGCCGTGCGTGAGATTCCGACCGTGGCGATGCTGCGCGAAGGAGCGGATTCGGTGCGGGCACGGGCGGAGGACGCGCTCCGGCATTGCTCCGAGGAGGTGAGGAGACTCCTTGAAGTGCGATCGTTAGCCTCGGTTGTTGGGGGTGGGGCCTATCCGGAAGTCCGGATCGACTCGGCCGGTTGGGTGGTGCTCGACCGACCGCCCGATCCGGTGGAGCGAAGGTGCAGGGAGGCGGATCCGCCGCTCGTCGGTCGCATCGAGGGTGACGCCTTCTGCGTCGACTTTCGGACGGTGCGACCGGGCGAGGAGAGAGAGGTGGCCCGCGTCGTGTCGGCCGCGCTGGCCGAGCCGTGAGCCTGGCGGTGGGCGTCCTGGCGTCGGGCTCCGGCAGCAACCTCCAGGCCCTGCTGGATCGCTTCAACCTGGGCGATGATTCGTGGGCGCGGGTGGCGATCGTCGTCGGAAGCGGTCCGGGAATCGGCGCGCTCGATCGGGCACGGGCTGCCGCCGTACCGGTGGCGATCGCGCCTCCGCCGGGGCCGGACGCTCCCGCACGCCCCGAACGGGACGCGGCCTACCTGCTGGAGCACCTGGAAGCTGCCGGGGTGGAGCTGGTAGTCCTTGCCGGGTACCTCCGGCTGATTCCGCAGGAGGTGGTTCGAAGGTACTGGGGCCGCATGATCAACATCCACCCGGCGCTTCTGCCGTCCTTCGGCGGGCGGGGCCTGTATGGGCGCCGGGTGCACGAGGCGGTGCTGGCGGCCGGCTGCAGGGTCACGGGCGTCACTATCCATTTCGTGAGCGAGGAGTACGACCGCGGACCGATCGTGGCGCAGTGGCCCGTGCCGGTGTTCGAGGATGACGACGTCTCCGCGCTGGCAACCCGTGTCCTCAGGGTGGAGCACCGGCTCCTCCCTTCCGTGGTGCACGCGGTGGCTCGTGGATGGGTTTCGCTCACCAGGGGGGGCCGATGTGTTTGGAGCCGTCCGCTCTACGGCCAGGATCGGTTCAGCATGCCGGTGGACGGCGCGATTCCAGCGCCCGTCGAACCGGCTGCGCGGTGAACACACGGCCACTGATCGAGGATCGAGAAAGGCGAGTCCAGAGGATGGAGAGCAGGCGAATCGCGCTTCTGAGCGTTTCCGACAAGACGGGCATCGTAGAGTTCGCCCGGGAGCTCGTGGTGCGGGGCTGGCGGATCGTGTCGACCGGGGGAACGGCGGCCCAGCTCGCCGCCGCGGAGATACCGGTCACACGGGTCAGCGAGCTCACGGGCGTTCCGGAGATGCTGGGTGGTCGGGTCAAGACCCTGCATCCCGCGGTCCACGCGGCCCTACTGGCCCGTCGTTCGGTGCCGGAAGACATGGAAGCGTTGGAGGGTGCGGACATCGAGCCGATTGACCTCGTGGCGGTGAACCTCTATCCGTTTCGCGAGACGGTGGCGAAGGTCGATGTGAGCCTGGCGGAGGCGATGGAGCAGATCGACATCGGCGGACCGACCCTCCTGCGGGCCTCGGCGAAGAACCACGAGTCGGTCTTCGCGCTTTGCGATCCGGAGGACTACGAAGTCGTCCTTGGCGCGCTCGACGCGGGAGAGGAGGATCCCGAGCTCCGGAAAGGCCTCGCCGCCAAGGTGTACCGGCACACGGCCACGTACGATGCGGCGATCGCGGGCTACCTGGAGTCGTTCGCCTCGGCGAAGGATCCCGATCCGCCTTCGGAGGTGTTCCTGTCGCTGGTCCGGGTGCAGGAGCTGCGCTACGGGGAGAATCCCGATCAGAGAGCTGCGCTTTATCGCGACGCGTCGACCCGCCGCTGGGGTGTGGCCGGTCTGAGCCAGCTGCACGGGAAGGAGCTCTCGTACAACAACCTCCTGGATGTGGACGGGGTGCTGGCGGCGATCGCGCCGTTCCTGGGCGATTCGCGCGCTGCGTGCGCTATCGTGAAGCACACGACGCCATGCGGTCTGGCGGTGGGGCGCTCCACGGCGGAGGCGTTCGAGCGGGCACTCGCCTGCGATCCCGTCTCCGCCTTCGGTTCCACGGTGGCGTTCAACCAGCCGCTGGCCGAGACGGTGGCGGAAGCGCTCTACGAGCTCTTTGTCGAGTGTCTCATCGCTCCGGACTTTGCGAAGGACGCCCTCCAGATTCTGCTCAAGAAGAAGAACCTGCGAATCCTCGTGGCGGGGGAGGGAGGACTGGAGGCGTATCCGGGCCACGTCCTCGCCGGTCTGGACGCGAGAGGGGTGCAGGGTGGACTCCTCCTTCAGTCTTCGCCGAAGCCGGTTCCGGCCGGGGATCTCGCTGAGGCCGACGGCGTGACCGTTCCTACCCGCCGCTCTCCCGAGCCGGAGGAGTGGGATGAGCTCGGATTCGCTTGGGCGGCCGTGCAGGGTGTCAAGTCGAATGCGATACTCCTGGCGCGGGGCGGCGCGACGATAGGAATCGGGGCCGGGCAGATGAGCCGCGTGGATGCGGTGAGGCTGGCGGGTTGGAAGGCTGCTGATGCGGCGCACCAGATGGAGGGATCGGCTCTCGCGTCCGACGCGTTCTTTCCGTTCAGGGACGGAGTCGATGTGGCCGCCGAGATGGGTGTAACGGCGATCGTGCAGCCGGGCGGCTCGATTCGCGATGGAGACGTCGTGGCAGCGGCCGATGAGCACGGTATCGCCATGGTCATGACCGGACGCCGACTCTTCCGGCATTGAGGGGGCTCGTGACGAACATGAGACTGCGGAGACCGTGGGATCTTCCCGAATCGGCCGTCACGCCGGAGCGCGCCTATCTGGATCGGCGCGAGTTCCTTGGGAAGGCGGGAGCGGGAGTGCTGGGCCTGGCGGCCATCTCGGCCTGTGATCTGTCCGGGCAGGAGGCCGCGCAGGAAGGTCGACTCTCGAAGGTTCCGCCGACGCCCACGGCCGAGCTCTACCCTGCGGCGAGGAGGGACCGTCGCTTCGGTCCTGGCTCGGGCCACGGCGGGATCACCGAGGAGAAGATCGTCGCCGGCTACAACAACTTCTACGAGTTCTCCACGGACAAGGAGGCGGTGTGGAGGTTGGTGGACCGCTTTCAGGCGAGGCCTTGGCAGATCGAGGTCGGCGGTTTGGTCGAGAGACCTTTCGTGATCGACCTGACGGAACTGGAGCGCACGATGCCGCTGGAGGAACGGATCTACCGTCTCCGCTGCGTGGAGGCATGGTCCGTCGTGGTCCCCTGGATCGGCTTCCCCCTCGCGGCACTGCTGAAGAAGGCGGAGCCGGCTTCGCGAGCCCGGTACGTTCGCTTCGTGAGCTTCTTGAGGCCGGAGGAGGCTCCAGGCCAGAAGCGGCAGACCTGGTATCCATGGCCGTACTACGAGGCGCTCCGCATCGACGAGGCGATGAATGAGCTGGCCTTTCTGGCCACCGGCATGTACGGCCACCCGCTCCAAAAGCAGAACGGGGCTCCGATCCGGCTGGCCGTGCCCTGGAAGTACGGCTACAAGAGCATCAAGTCGATCGTCCGCATCGAGCTGAGCGAGAGTCGTCCAAAGACGTTCTGGAATGACGCCGCGCCTGACGAGTACAGCTTCCTCTCGAACGTGGATCCCTCGGTGCCGCACCCGCGCTGGTCGCAAGCGACCGAGATCGTGGTGGCGACCGGCGAGCGCATTCCGACCCTGCCGTTCAACGGATACTCCGAGTGGGTGGCCGGGTTGTATGGCTGACCGGATCAACGGGTGCTCTCGGGTCCCCGTCCAAAGACCGACGCTATGGATCGCGGTGCTTTCGCTGGTCGTGTTGACGGCGGCGTGCGGCGGCGATTTTCCTCAGTCGTCGCTTCGTCCGCAGTCGGATGTGGCGCGAAGCATCGACGATCTGTTCCGCGGCATCTTCTGGCTGGCCGTGGGGGTGTTCGTCGTCGTGGAGGGCGCCCTTCTCGTCGCGATCGTGCGTTTCCGAGAGCGCCCCGGTGCCGAGCGTCCGAAGCCGGTGCATGGAAACACCGCCCTGGAGGTGGCCTGGACGATCGTCCCGGCCGTGATCCTCATTTTCATCGGTGTGCCCACCATGCTCACCCTGTGGAGAATCGATCGACCGCCCCAGGGCGAGGCGCTGCGGGTGGAGGTCGTGGGCCACCAGTGGTGGTGGGAGTTCAACTATCCCGATCTCGGCGTCACCACGGCGAACGAGCTTCACGTCCCGGTGGGACACACCGTGGACCTGCGTCTGCGAAGCGATGACGTGGTGCACAGCTTCTGGGTGCCTCGTCTGGCGGGAAAGCGGGATCTGGTCCCCGGGCGGGAGAACCAGCTCTGGTTCACGGTCGACTCGGCTGGCGTCTATCCTGGTCAGTGTGCCGAGTTCTGCGGCATCGCGCACGCCCTCATGAGGGTGCGTGTGATCGCCGAAGAGCCCGACGTGTTCGAGCGGTGGGCGGAGCTCCAGTCGCATGATGCGGTGGAGGAGCCCGGCGGGGAAGCGCTCGTCGAAACGGGCCGCTCCATCTTCTTCGGGGCCGGAGGCTGCATCTCGTGCCACACCATCCGGGGGACACCGGCCGCTGGCGTTCTGGGGCCGGATCTCACGCACGTGGGGAGTCGGTCGACTATCGGGGCGGGCGTCCTTCGGAACACCCCCACGAACATGGCGAGCTGGGTGAAGGAGCCACATAAGGTGAAAAAGGGCAACCTCATGTTGGACATGGGATTGAGCGATGAACAGGCGCGCGATGTCGCGGCCTATCTTGGAAGTCTGAAGTAGCGCTGATGGCGAAGATCGAGGCTGCCGTGCCGGGCGAGGGCAGGGGAGTGTCGACCTACGCCGGCGGCGTTTGGAGCTGGATCACGACGGTCGATCACAAGCGGATCGGCATCCTCTACTTCGTTTCCGGTTTGGTGTTCTTCCTCGTGGCCGGAGTGGAGGCGATGCTGATCCGGCTGCAGCTCGCCGCGCCGGGCAACACGCTGCTCGACCCGGCCACGTACAACCAGCTGTTCACGATGCACGGCCTGACCATGGTCCTGTTCGCGGTCATGCCGATAGGCGCGGGCTTCTTCAACTACCTGGTGCCGCTCCAGATCGGCGCCCGGGACGTCGCCTTCCCACGTCTCAACGCGTTCAGCTACTGGCTCTTTCTGTTCGGTGCCTTGCTCCTGAACTCCAGCTTCCTGTTCGGTGGCGCTCCGGGGGCCGGCTGGTTCGCCTACGCGAACCTCACCTCGAGTCAGTACTCCCCGGGTCACGGGATGGACTTCTACATCCTGGGCTTGGCTCTGGCAGGCGCCGGTTCGATCGTCGCGGCCCTCAACTTCATCGTGACGATCCTCAACCTGAGGGCGCCGGGCCTGTCAATGATGCGGGTGCCCCTCTTCACGTGGATGACGCTCGTCGTTTCCTTCCTGATCATTCTGGCGTTTCCGCCCTTCACGATCGGGATCGTATTCCTGCTGTTCGACCGGATGTTCGGAACGTTCTTCTTCGAGCCTTTGGGGGGTGGGGACCCGATCCTCTGGCAGCACCTCTTCTGGATCTTCGGCCACCCGGAGGTCTACATCGTGGTCCTCCCGGCGTTCGGGATCATCTCCGAGGTGATCCCGACGTTCTCGCGGAAGCCGCTGTTCGGCTATCCGGTCGTCGTGTATTCGGGCGTGCTGATCGGCTTCCTGGGCTTCGGCGTGTGGGCTCACCACATGTTCTCGGTGGGCCTCGGGCCGCTCGCGAACTCCGTCTTCGCGGGGCTCACGATGCTGATCGCGATCCCGACGGGTGTCAAGATGTTCAACTGGATCGCTACGATGTGGGGAGGAGCGATCCGGTTTCGCACCGCCATGTTGTTCGCCGTAGGCCTGATCGCGATGTTCACGATCGGAGGTCTGAGCGGTGTGATGCACTCCTCTCCTCCAGCGGACCTGCAGCAGACCGACACCTACTTCGTGGTCGCCCACTTCCACTACGTGTTGTTCGGCGGCACGATGCTTGGCCTCTTCTCCGGCATGTACTACTGGTTTCCGAAGGTTACGGGTCGCTTTCTGGACGAGCGGCTGGGGAAGGTTCACTTCTGGCTTACGTTCATAGGGATCAACTTGACGTTCTTCCCGATGCACTTCGCCGGCCTGCACGGGATGCCCCGGCGCACCTTCACCTATCCGGCCGGCCTCGGATTCGAGGGCTACAACCTGACCTCGACCGTGGGCGCGGGAATCACGCTGGTCGCCGTCCTCGTTTTCCTGTACAACCTCATCCGCAGCCTCCGGTCGGGAGAGCCCGCAGGTGCGAACCCGTGGGGAGGGGCGACGCTGGAGTGGAGCACGAGCTCGCCGCCTCCGGCCCACAACTTCGATCGGACGCCGCAGGTGCGGAGCCGGGATCCTCTGTGGAACGACGGTGTGGGGCCTCCGGCCGCCGAGGAAGAGATCCACATGCCGAACCCCTCCTACTGGCCGCTGGTCGTGGCGGGCGGGGCGTTGACCCTCGCGGCGGGCGCCCTCATCGGCCTTCCCGTCGTGCTCCTGGGAGCCGCTGTGATGGTGGGAGGGATCTATGGTTGGGCGTTCGAGCCGATCCACGGATGATCGGCCGGTGACGACCAGAGCGGACGATCGAGACGGGGTCTGAGGAGCACGTGGAACGAACGAGCACCGGGGTTCCCAACGAGAAGATGCTCATGTGGGCCTTTATCGGCTCCGAGTGCATGCTGTTCGCTTCCCTGATCGCGACGTATCTGGCCTACCGCGGCCGTAGCCTGGTGGGACCGTATCCGGAGGATCTCCTCAACATCCCGTTCATCACGGTCACCACGTTCGTGTTGCTGATGAGCAGCCTGACGATGGTGCTGGCCCTCTCGGCCGTTCAGCGGGGCGACGCGCGAGGGAGCAGGGTATTCCTCCTTCTGACCGCCGTGTTGGGGATCATCTTCGTCGGTGGGCAGGCGATCGAGTTCAGCCACTTCGCCGGCGAGGGGCTTGGCCTGAGCCGAAACCTCTTCTCCAGCACGTTCTTCCTGACGACGGGCTTCCATGGTGCTCACGTGACGGCGGGCGTGATCTGGCTGCTGAGCCTGTGGGTGCTGACGATGCGGGGCAGGCTGGGGCCGGAGAAATCGGTCAAGGTGGAGGTGGCGGGCCTGTACTGGCACTTCGTCGACGTCGTGTGGATCGTACTCTTCACGGTGATCTACCTGATGTCCGGAAGTTGAGGCGGGACAGCGTGAGGTCTGGATGACGAGCGAGAAGGCTGCCGGGATCGAGAGCGGAGGCGCGTTGGCCGCTCACGCGCACGAGGAACCGCACGCCTCGAACCGCACCTACGTGGCGATCGCTCTGGTGCTCGGCGTGCTCACCGCGCTCGAGGTGATGGTGTTCTACGTCGAGGCGCTCGCCCCGGTGCTGGTGCCCATCCTCCTCCTCCTGTCGGGTACCAAGTTCGCGCTCGTCGTGGCCTTCTACATGCACCTCAAGTTCGACGCGAACGTCCTTCGCGGTCTCTTCCTCGGCCCCCTTTTCATCGCAGTGGCGATCATCGTCGCTCTGATCGCGCTCTACGGCTACGTCCTGTAGGGGGGGCGCCGAAAAACTCCAGGGGGTCGCGCCCTGCGGGTTTCGGCGGCGCGGCTAGCAGGCCTCCGCCAGCACCGCGGCCGCCGCGGCGGCCGCAGCCAGGAGGAGGACGGCCTGGAGCTGCCACTCCCCCCGGCGCTGCCGGCGCCGGCAGTGGGGGCAGTGGTGCGCGTGCTCCGGGATCATCACCTCGCACTGGTGGCAGTGCTTCATTGCACCTCTTCCGCGTGTGGCGGACCTCTCCTCATACGGGGAAATCCGGCCAGTTGGACATCGGGACCTCCGAGCGGACCACATGCATGCCCGCCGCGGCGAATCTCGCGAGCGCCTCCTCGGCCTGCGGCGTGAAATCGAAGAGAAACCCCCCGGGAGCGTCCGCGTCCGGTACGGTCACGGCCGACATGCAGTCCTCCAGGATGTACACCTTCCGGGCCAGAGATGGATCCGTGGCGACGATCTCCGTCAGGAGATCCTCGACGGTGCTCTTAACGCAATGGCTGGCCGCTTGGCCCGCGATGATCAAGGCGTCCGCCTCCAGGAGCCGCTCCGCAAAGCGGTTGTTGCGCTCGGCGATCCGCTTTTCGTCGGGGCCGAACAGCACTTCCGGCGACAGAGCCGAGTAGTGCTCGGAGAGTGCGTGCCCCCCCTTCGGCTCGATCCAGTCCCGCGCCAGGCGGGCGAACGCGTGGAACATGCGTGCTTCGTGGATGACACCTGCCAAAGCATGTCCCTCGCTTCCGAGCATGCAGTGGGGTGGCCAGAGATAAAGCGTGTACTTGCCGGCCCTCTCCAGCTGCTCGCAGTAGAAGCGAGCATGCCGCTCCAGCCACCCGTAGTCCTCGTCCGCCAGCCAGGCCGCCAACGCCGGGTTCGGCCGTAGCCGGCCGCTGCGCACGTCCTGCGTCGTGACCTCGCGGTGCGCGATGGGCGGTGTGCCCTCATCGGTCAGCCAGAAGGAGGGGAAGAAGATCTGATACGGATAATGAGTGTCGAGCGTGCAGGTGATCTCGGTGATGCTCGAGAGGTTCCGGTACACGAAACGGGCTGTTCGGTCGTTGTCCTCGACGGCTCCGCGGCCGCTTCTCCCTCCCACGTAGAGCGCCCCATCGGGAATCCTTCTGCAGGTCGGTAAGCTGGAGGCGTACGACGACGTCATCATGGGAGGCGGGTGCGAGGCCGAACCGCTCGCGCCACTCGAGGGCGCGCCTGAAGAGCGCCTGCTCGTCCGGT
>DAOVWI010000224.1 GCA_030636765.1 Gemmatimonadales bacterium | reverse complement strand
GGGCGAGTCGCCGCTGATCAAGAACACGCTCGCCAAGGATCCGACCGACGGCGAGGCAGCGGCTCTCCAGTCCATCTACTCGCTGGTGCGGCCGGGTGAGGCGCCGAATCTGAAGACCGCTCGAGCGGCGCTCGACCGTCTCTTCTTCAACCCCAAGCGGTACGACCTGGGGCGCGTGGGGCGCCACAAGGTCAACCAGCGCCTCAGAGAGGTCTATCGCCTCCTCGACTTCCCGCTGCCCGCTGAAGACAAGAGCGTGCTGACGCCGTCGGACTTCGTAGCGATCCTCCGCTACCTGGTCGAGCTGCACGAGGGCCGTGGCTACACGGACGACATCGACCACCTCGGCAACAGGCGAGTTCGCTCGATCGGCGAGCTTATCGCGAACCAGTTCTCCGTGGGCCTCTCGCGCATGGCCCGTCTCGTCCGCGAGCGCATGTCGATCAACAGCGATCCGGAGAAGATGTCGATCGACGATCTCGTGAACGCCCGTACCGTGAGCGCCGTGATCCAGTCCTTCTTCGGCAGCTCTCAGCTCAGCCAGTTCATGGATCAGACGAACCCGCTGTCCGAGCTGACGCACAAGCGCCGGCTGAGCGCGCTCGGCCCCGGCGGCCTGACGCGCGAGCGGGCCGGGTTCGAGGTGCGGGACGTCCACTATTCGCACTACGGGCGGATGTGTCCGATCGAGACGCCCGAGGGACCGAACATCGGGCTCATCACCTCGATGACGACGTATGCCCAGCTGAACGAGCTGGGCTTCCTCGAGACGCCGTACCGTCGGGTGATCGATGGCAAGGTGACCGACGAGTTCGTCTGGCTGTCGGCGAGCGAGGAAGAGGAGTTCTCGGTAGCGCAGGCCAACGCCGAGTTGAAGGAGGACGGCACCTTCAGGCGGGACCTGGTCCTCTGCCGACGTCGGGACGACTACCCTCTGCTGCCGCCGGATGAGATCGACTTCATGGACGTGGCCCCCGATCAGCTCGTAGCGGTGTCACCGGCACTCATTCCGTTCCTGGAGCACGATGACGCGAACCGGGCGCTGATGGGCTCGAACATGCAGCGCCAGGCCGTGCCGCTCCTCTTTCCCGATGCGCCGCTCGTCGGCACGGGGCTCGAGGGGAAGGTGGCCGAAGACTCGGGGGCCGTGGTCCTTGCCCGGCGTTCCGGGAAGGTAACGTATGTGACGGCCGACGAGATCGTTGTCGACACCGGCCAGCCGCGGGGTGGCGTGGGCGACGTGCCGCTCGCCCGACTCACGCAGTACGATCGCTATCGACTCAAGAAGTTCTGGCGTACCAACCAGGACACCTCGATCAACCAGCGTCCGATCATTCGGATGGGCGACCGCGTGAAGAAGGGACAGGTCATCGCCGATGGTGCGGCCACCGACCACGGGTCACTGGCCCTTGGCAAGAACCTACTCGTCGCCTTCATGCCGTGGTACGGGCACAATTTTGAAGACGCCATCGTCGTCAGCGAGAGGCTGTCGAAGGACGACTCGCTCACCTCCGTCCACCTCCAGGAGCTCGAGCTCCACGTGCGGGACACCAAGCGCGGGATGGAGGAGATCACGTGCGAGATCCCGAACGTGGCCGAGGAGGCGCTGGTCGACCTCGACGATCGGGGCATCGTGAGGATCGGTGCCACCATGAAGGCCGGCGATATCCTGGTCGGCAAGATCACGCCGAAGGGGGAGACGGAGCTGTCGCCCGAGGAGAAACTGCTCACGGCGATCTTCGGCGAGAAGGCCAAGGACGTGAAGGACAGCTCGCTGCGCGTCCCGCCGGGCGTCGAAGGCACGGTGATCGATGTGAAGATATTCTCGCGACGGATCGACGACCCGCTCCTGGAGCGCGAGCATGGCGAGCGGATCGCCGACTTGCGCGAGATCGAGCGAGCGGAGATCGGACGGGTGCGCGAGGCCAGGGATGAGGAGCTCAGGGAGATCCTCGCGGGTCAGACCGCCGCCCTCTTCCTCAAGCGAGGCACGATCGAGCCCCTCTTCTCGGAGGGCAAGAAGCTCGCGGCCGGAGACCTGCTGGAGCTGAACTTCGGGACCGTGGATCTGTCGACGCTCAAGGTCAAGAACGGCAAGGCCAACGACCGGATTCGCCTCGCGATTGAGGAGGCGAAAGTGCGCGTCGAGCGGATTCGGGAGCGCACCGAGGAAGGGATCGACAAGGTCTTTCAGCCGGACGAGCTGTCGCCCGGCGTCGTGCAACTGGTGAAGGTATACCTGGCCGAGAAGCGGAAGATCGCGGTCGGCGACAAGATGGCGGGCCGGCACGGAAACAAGGGGATCATCGCGCGGGTCGTGCCGGAGGAGGACATGCCGTTCATGCCCGACGGCACTCCCGTCGACATCGTCCTCAATCCTCTCGGCGTGCCGAGCCGCATGAACGTTGGCCAGATCCTGGAGACCCTCCTGGGATGGGCCGGGGACATCCTCGGCTTCCGGGCCGAGACCCCGGTCTTCCAGGGCGCCAGCGAGCACGAGATCGGCGGCCTGTTGAAGATCGCCGGGGCGATCTGGGCGGCGAGGTCTCTCGGGTCGAACGTGGAAGCGCCCGTCATCGGCTCGGACGAGGTGCGAACGGTCACCGAGGCGATCCAGGCGATGCGAGGTGGTCAGGTCGCGGCGACCAATGGGACCGCGGTCGGCCTCGGCCGCAGCCTCGACGAATACCTGGATGGTCCCTCCAAGGACGCGCGTGAGCTCATGCAGGTCCTCGGCCGCTTCGTGGTCGACGTGGCCCGCGACATCTCCGGTGCCAAGGTCTCGGAGAAACTGCGCGAGGAGGGGTGGCCGGCGGCATCCGAGCTTGTTGGGGTGCGCCGGATCAAGTCGGGCCTCGACGCGGCGGTGACCGAGCTGATGGAGAAGGCAGGCTTGAAGCCGCAGGGGAAGGTCCGTCTCCGTGATGGCCGCACGGGCGAGGAGTTCGACGCCGACATCACGGT
>DAOVWI010000252.1 GCA_030636765.1 Gemmatimonadales bacterium | reverse complement strand
GTGAATGGATGCCGGCCGGAAGGGAAAGAAGGGGGATGAGATGCGAATACAGAAGATCCTGCTGGCTCTCGGGATGACGGGGCTGCTGCTCGGCGAGGCCGGAAGCGGCCATCCGACAGCCGCACGGGCGCAGGCCGTGCAGCCGGCTCGCGACGAAGCATGGCCGGCGATCTCCGGCGATCACGCCGACGCGACCGATGGCAGGCGAGGCGACGAGGAGCTGCCGAAGTACCGCTCCGGGGCCGAGGATCGGGAGACGATCTCGATCACCGTCTACAACCAAAACTTCGGGCTCGTGCGCGAGGTGCGGGAGATCGGTCTCGCCAGCGGGCTGCTGAACCTCGAGTTCGCCGACGTCGCCTCGTCGATCCAGACCGAGACCGTGCACATCCGCTCGCTCACGAGCGGACGGCCGCTCAAGGTGCTCGAGCAGAACTACCAGTACGACCTGCTGAACCCGCAGAAGCTGCTCGAGAAGTACGTCGGCCGGACGGTCACCGTGTATCGCTGGAACCCGGAGGCGGGGCGGGACGAGGCGGTCCAGGCCGAGGTCCTGTCGGTGAACGGCGGGCCGATCCTGAGGATCGGCGACGAGATCACGTTCAACTACCCGGGCCGCTTCGCCTTCCCCGAGCTCCCCGAGAACCTGATCGCCAAGCCCACGCTCGTCTGGATGCTCGACAGCCGGGCGGACAGGCAGCGCCTGGAGGTCTCCTATCTCGCGAGCAGCCTGAACTGGAAGGCCGACTACGTGATGGTGATCAACGAGGACGACTCCCGCGGCGATCTCACGGGCTGGGTGACCCTGACGAACCAGAGCGGCGCAACCTACGAGAACGCCCTCCTCAAGCTCGTCGCGGGCGACGTGCAGCGCGTCGGAGGACGGAACGAGATGATGAAGATGGCGGCCAGGGCCGCCGTGGCGGAGGCCGAGGACCGGGCCTTCTCCGAGGAGGCGTTCTTCGAGTACCACCTCTACACGCTCGGCCGGCCGACCACGCTGAAGAACAACGAGCAGAAGCAGGTCACGCTCCTCGAGGCGTCGGGCTTCGGCGTCGACAAGCACCTGATCTTCTACGGCGCGGCGTACTACTACCGGGGCTCCTACGGGCACGTGGTCTCGAACCAGAAGGTCGGGGTCTTCCTCGACTTCAAGAACTCCGAGAAGAACCGGCTCGGCATGCCGCTCCCGGCCGGCATCGTGCGGGTCTACAAGGAGGACGCCTCGGGCGCCCAGCAGTTCATCGGCGAAGACCGGATCGACCACACGCCGCGCGACGAGAAGGTGCGGATAAAGATGGGTGAGGCGTTCGACGTCGTGGGCGATCGGCGGCAGATGGATTGGACGGCGCTCGGCGGCTGCGTGTCGGAAAGCTCCTGGGAGGTCCACCTCCGCAATCACAAAGACGAGGACGTCCAGGTCGAGATCGTCGAGCCGATCGGCGGAGACTGGAAGATCCTCTCCTCAACGCACAGCTACAACAAGCTGGACGCCCACACGTTCAACTTCCTCGTCGACATCCCGGCGCGCGGCGAGCAGAAGGTCAACTACCGGGTCCGCGTACGCTGGTGCTGAAGTCCGGCCTTCGGCACCAAGGCGGGAACGGCCAGGCCGGCAGCGGGAACGCCCGGACCGGCGACGGGAGCGCCCGGAGTGGCAACGGGAACGCCCGGATCGGCGGCGGGAGCGCACCCAGTGGCGCTGGAAGCGCCCGGACCGGCGGTGCTCTCGCTCGACGCGAGCCCAAGCGAGCAGATTCCCCTGGATCTCGAGGTGCTGCTCGCCGCGCTCGGAATCGACGTCCTGGCCGTCGACATGTTCCTGAAGATCGAGGGGATCGATGGGGAGTCGACGGCTGCCGGCGGGCACGTTGACTGGATCGAGATCGAGTCGTTCAGCTGGGGCGCATCGCGCCCGTCGACC
>DAOVWI010000046.1 GCA_030636765.1 Gemmatimonadales bacterium | reverse complement strand
GAGACGGGCGAGAACCTCACGCCGGCCATGCTCGAGTACGCGGAGCGGCGTGTCGGGGAGCTGGCCGGCGAGGTGGATGGATTCGTCCTGAAGCGGAACTCTCCGAGCTGCGGGCTCGAGGGGGTGCGGATCTGGGAGGACGGCTGGCAGGACAGCTGGCAGGACGGTGAGGGGTACGCTCTGGGTCGCGGTGCCTTCGCCAACGTCCTGGTCGGCAGGTGCCCTTGGCTTCCCGTCGAGGAGGAGGGGCGGCTGGGGGACGCCGGGCGGCGAGAGAGCTTCTTCGTCCGTATCGTCGCGTACCGAAGGTGGCGGACCATGCGACGGCGCGGTCTCGATGCGCCGGCTCTCCGGACGTTTCACGAGCGCCACGCTCTCCTTCTTTCGTCGCGCAGCGAGGAAAGGACCCAGGCCCTTGGGGAGCTTGTCCGCAAAGCACGGGAGATCCCGGTGCCGGCCGAGCGTTACCTCGAGGGGTTCACGCGTGTGCTCGCGATGCGGCCCGCTCGCCAGGGCCACATCCGCGTCTTGCGGCGTCTGGCCGGACGCCTCGCCGAAAGGCTGACGGCCGAAGAACGGGCGGGGGTCGAACGGGCGATCGACGAGTACCGGCACGGCCTGCAGCCCCTCCTCGCTCCGTTGACCCTGGTGCGTCGCCACGTGCGCCGGCTCGGGCTGTCCGACCTCGAGAAGCAGGTCTATCTGGCGCCGGATCCCCGTGAGCTGAGGCTGCTGGGCTACGCCTGAAGGGCTGGGCTAGGAGCCTGACCGAGTAACGGGGTGCGGCTCCTATGGCGCCAGGAAAGCCTCCACGCGAGGCCAGTTCCTCTCGCCATCCTTCTCGCCCAGCTCGATCAACCGGGAGATGTAGGCGCTCTCGAAGAGGAGATAGCTCAACAGGTCGGAGCTTTCGCTGTGTCGAGCGCCGATACCGCTGACCAGGAAGCGGAGGAAGCCGGGGAGGTGCTCCGCGTACTCGGCGGCGAGACGGCCGAGGTCTTGTGACGGCCGGAGGACGAGAAGCTCCACCGGCCGCAGATCCTGAGGCCGCGACGGACCCTCCGGGATCCGGCCGAGCAGTTCGTTGATCCGGCTGAGGCGCGCGGCGTCCTCGTCCAACGCGTCCAGGAAGATCGAGTTGAAGAGCAGCCCGGCCACCCGGGCCGGGGGCGGATAGCCTTCCGGCTCCGAGCCGGCTGCCTCCTCTGCCGTACGCGGATAGCGCGTCGAGATGGCGAAGAGACGCCCGGCTCCCAGGTGGACAGCCGGCGCCAGCGGCGTGCGCTGTCGGAGGCTGCCGTCGCCGAAGTACTCGCTCCCCAGTCGAGTTGCCGGGAACAGCACGGGGAGCGCCGCTGAGGCCATGACGTGGTCGACCGTGAGGCTGGCGTGGACCGCGACTCGATTCCCCCGCTCCCACGTGGAGATCCCCGGCTCTCCCTGGACGAAGGTGACCGTCTGCCCGGTCGAGTAGGAGGTCGCCGTGATGGCGGCGGCGCGCAGCCTCCCCTCCTGGATGTTCGTCTCGATCGCCGGGAAGTCGATCGTTCCCAGCAGGAACTCTCTCAGCGGCCGGTTGTCGACCAGCCCCCGCACCTCAGGCCCGAGCCGCGCGCCACCCGAGAAGAGGCGATACAGCCAGCGCGCCCCGATCCCCGTGAGCGAGACGGGGTCGGCCCGGAACACCTGTTCGGTGGTGAGCGAGCACCACCGGCGCTTCAGGGCCTCCACCGCGGTATCGAGCGGACCGCCTTGCGCGGCCAGGAAGGCGGCGTTGATCGCGCCGGCCGATACGCCGGTGACGATGGGCACGGAGAGAGACGGCACTCGCCGGCAGACATAGGAAAGGACGCCCGTTTGATAGGCGGCGCGGGCTCCACCTCCCGACAGAACGATAGCGAGCGGCGAGGAGCCGCTCCGACGGATCGGTGTTGTGTCGATCAGCCGGCGGAGGGCAAGAGCCGGGCGTGCCAGCTCGAGGCGGCGGGAAGTTCCCATCCACCGGTGCGCACGTCGCCGAGGCGCTGCACGGCAAGGTCGAAGACGATCGTGTCACCGTCGACCTCTCCGCGCGCCGCCATCTCCCTGAACTCACGGCGGTTAACCATCCGGATGCCGGCCGCGTCCCGGAACCAGACCGCTCCGCCGTCGAGCAGCCGGACGTCCAGCTCCGTTTCGAGGTGCATCACGTGCCGCGTGAGCGCGTCGATGGAGCAGCCGGATGGGGCCGTGTGATCCTCGTCCACCGCCACCAGCAGGAAGTGGCCGTATCGCCAGTCGAACGCGGCGGCGAGCGCCTGACCGTGGGCGGCCCAACCCTCGAGGAAGCGCTCGGTGCTCGAAACGAGCGGGGCCACCTCCTGCTCGGATATCGGCCGGCTCGCTCCGAAGATCCAGAGCCGCGCCTCGTCCGGCAGGTGAGCGAGGCCGGGAACGGTGTGGGCGGCGGGATCCGGTCGCATGCCCTCTAGTCTATTCCTATTCGTGACGAAGTGCGACGATCGGATCCATCTTCGCCGCGCGACGCGCCGGCCAGATGCCGAAGAACAGCCCGACGGAAGCGGAGAAAACGACGGCGAGCATGACGGCATTCGTCGATACAGCCGTGTTCCAGTGGGCTAGGCTCGAGAGAACCTTCGAGCCCGCGACACCGACGATGATCCCGAGAAGGCCGCCCGCCAGGCAGAGCACGAGCGCCTCCAGGAGGAACTGGAAGAGGACCGCCCGTCGCGTCGCACCGAGCGCCTTCCGGACCCCGATCTCCCGCGTGCGCTCGGTGACCGAGACCAACATGATGTTCATGATCCCGATGCCGCCCACGAGGAGACTCACCGCCGCGATCCCGGCGAGCAGGAAGGTGAACGTGCGGGTCGTCTCCTCCTGGGTGCCCATGAGCTCCGCCCGGTTCTGGATCCAGAAGTCGTTGTCCTCCCCGACCCGGAGCCGGTGCTGACGCCGAAGAGTCTCCTCGATCTGGGCCATGGCGACGGACATCGAAGAGGCATCCGCCACGACCACGTTGAACGAGCCCAGCCGGTCCGTTCCCATCAACCGGAAACGGGCCGTTTCCAGCGGCACGAAGATCTGCTCGTCGTAGTTGAACCAGCTGACGCTTCCCTTTTCCTCCAGGACGCCGACCACATCGAACGTGATGTTGCGGATCTTCATCTGCTGGCCCACCAGCTGCTCGGCCGTGGTCCCGAGCACGGACGGCGCGGCGCCGCCGAGCACGACGACGCGCCGGCGTCCGGCATCCTCCGCCTCGTCGAAGAAGCGGCCCACCTGGATCCGGTAGCTGTTGATCTCCGCGTAGTTCGATGTCGTGCCCACCACCCGCAGGTTGGCGTTGGAGCGCCCGAACTCCACCTGGAGGTTGGAGCGCATCTCCGGCGCGACCGACACGACGGCCGTCGCGCCCACCAGCACGGCCTCGGCATCCTCCGGTGTGAGCTCGGCCGACGCGCCGGAGCGGACGCCGTGGAACCAGAGCTGCCCGGGCCGCACGGTGAGCACGTTCGTTCCAAGGCTGGCGATCTGTTCCTGTATGGCGCGCTTGGCCCCCTCGCCGAGCGCGACCATGGTGATGACGGCGGCGACGCCGATCACGATTCCCAGCATGGTGAGAAGCGACCGAAGCTTATGCGATCGGATCGCTTCGAGCGCGACGCGCGTAATCTCCATGAGAAGCATGGGTGCGGGTTCCTTCCGAGTCGCTGGCTATCGTTGCTGAACGCCGGGCAGGCCCGTCCGGCTCCGAACTCTCTCGAGCAACTCGAGCTGCTGGATGAGCGCGAGGGGCACCTGGAGCACCTCGTCGCCCTCCTCTACGCCGGCCAGCACCTCCGTGAACTCCCAGCTGCTGAGGCCGATCGTCACCGGCCGGATCGTGAGTGCGCCCGTCGAGTCCTCGACGAACACGAACGCCGGCTTCGGCCGGGCGGGATTGGTCCGGTCGGCTTGCTGCTGGCGCTCCCTGGCCAGCCGGAATTCCTGGAAGATTCGCTGGCGCTCCGCCGGTTCCAGCTGCTGGAGATGGCTCCGCCTCTCCTCCTGGGACATCGAGCGCAGCTGATCGAGAACCTCCCCCTCGCCCTCCTCCCCGCCGGTCTGATCGTCCGAAGGGTCTGATTCCACCGGCGCCTCGGCACGTTGCTTCAGCAGCTCCGGATCCAGTCCGAGCGCCTGCACGAGCTGCCGGGCATCCTCGGGCGTCTTTATGGCTCCGTTCTTGAGCGACAGTGCCTCGTCGCGGCGCCCGATCACGATCTCCACGTCCGCGTTCATCCCGGGGCGGAGCAGGTTCTGCTCGTTCCCGATTCGGGTCAGCACTGCGAACATGGTGACGCCCTGCTCGACTACCGCCTGAGGCTCGATCTTCAGGACCGTACCGTTGAAGGTCTGATCCGGGTAGGCTTCGACCGTGATGCCTGCCGGCAGGTCCGCTCGGATCCTCCCGATGTCCGTCTCATCGACCATGGTGCGGACCTGTACTTCGGTGAGATCGGCCATGCGCATCAGGAGCGTGCCGCCGGTCACCTCACGCGTAGACGTGACGATCTGGCCGGCCTCGATCGCCCGCTCCACGACGGTGCCCGAGATCGGCGCCCGCACGAGGACGTCGTTGAGGCGGTCGGCGGCGAGCTCCAGGTTCGTCTCCCCCTTCACGAGCGCGGCGCGCGCGTTCGCGTGCTCCAGGATCGCGTTCTCGAGCTCCTCATCCGTCACGATCGAGGAGTCGTGCAGCGCCTGGCTGCGCCCCAGGCGGCGTTCGGCGACCTGGATGCGGGCGACCGCCACGTCGAGGTCCGCCTCGGCCTGCTCGAACGAGTTTCGGACGTCTCTCGGATCGATCCGCACGAGCTTGGCGCCCTTCTCCGCGTAGTCTCCGAGCTCGACACTCAGTTCGAGGATCTCGCCCGAGGCCTGTGACTTCACGTCGACGATGCGGATCGGCTCGACCGTCCCGGTGGCGACCACGCTCGACACGAGGCTACGCATCTCGACGACGGCGGTCTCGAACTCCGGCACGGACTCCCGGGCCGGACTCTGGCCGCACGCGGCCACCGCCGCGGCGAGGAGGACGAGAGCCGGTGGAACGAGCCTGGCTTCCTTGGAGTTGGGTTCCTGCATCGCTTCCTGGATCATCGTGGTGGATGGTTCTGCTTGGATCATCGTGGTGGATGATACCGCCTGGCTCGGGACATGTTCAACCCTTCCACATCGATCCTCGAGCCGGCCGGATCGGGCCGGCCACGCCGGGACCGGCAGGCCACGGCGCGGGGACCGGCGGGCTACGGTGCGGGGACCGGCAGGCTGCGGCCGAGCAACGACTCCAGCTCCGCGAGGCCGAGCTGATAGTCGAATCGCGACCGGATGAGATCGACCTCCCCCTGTGAAACGGCGATCTGCGCCGTCTGCAGGTCGATGATCGTCGCCAGCCCGAGGCGGTAGCGCTCGGAGCTCACCCGGAGGTCCTCTCGGCTCAGCTCCACGCTCTGCTCCGCCAGGTCGATCGCCGCGGAGGCGCCCTCCATCTGGTTGTACGCGGCGTCCAGGTCAACGATCAGCTGGAGCTCCGCGGCTCGCAGCTGGGATCTTGCGGCGTCGGCCTGCGACTGCGCGCGGTACACGTTGCTCTCCCGCTGGAAGCCGTTGAACAGGGGATAAGAGCCGGTCAGCTGGAGGGTCCAGCTGCGGTTGTCCGGGGGAAACGTCGTGTTCGCCCAGGCCCATCCGCCGGCGAAGGCGAGGCTCGGCAGGTAGGCCGATCGGGCCGTCGACACGCGGGACGCCGCCGCCTCGGCACCCTCGACGGCGCTCACGACCGATGGGGCGCTCTGCAGGCCGACCCGATAGATCTGGTCGCGGCTCACGTTGAGCGGCTCCCCCTCGAGCGTGGCCTCCGGCGACGGTCCCACGCGGCCGTCCAGGCCCATGGTCCGTCCCAGCTGGAAGGTAGCGGAGCGCAGGTCGTTCCCGGCGTTCAGGACGGCCAGCTTCGCGTTGTTCAGGTCCACTTGCGAGCGGAGCACGTCGGAGCGGGTGGCCCGTCCCAGCTGGAGCTGCTGCGTGACGAACTCGAGCTGGTCCTCCTGCCGCTTCACGCGGTCCGCCTCGACCGACACCAGGTCGCGCAACGCCAGGGCGTCGTAGAACGCCCGCTTGACCGCGAGGATCAGGGCGAACTCGTCCTGCCGGTATCGGGCCTGCTCGGCGCTCAGGTCCAGCCTGGCGCTCCTCAGCTCCGTGAACTTGCGGAAGCCCTCGAACAGGTTGTAGCGCCCGGTGAGCTGAAAGAAGTAGCTCGTGGTGACGATCGCCTGACCCGTCTGGTCCAGTCGTCCCGTGCTGGCGTTCGAATACCCGAAGCCGGCGTTGAAGTCGGGAAGGAAGTTCCCGACCGCGTCGAGCCGGTTGTACTCCGCCTGGTCCACCCCCGTCCCCGATACGCGGAGCTCCGGGTTGTGCGTTCTGGCGATTCCGATCGCTTCTTCCAGCGTGACCTCGCGCATCGAGTCGGCGCCCAGCACCGAGGGTGCAGCCCTCTCCTGTCCGGACGCGGAGGGAGCCCATGTCAGTTGCACCGTCGCGAGGACGATCATGCACCACGCGAGTCTCATCTCTTCCTCTCTTCCCACGTTTGGATGTTCCGGGCGGGCGCCGCGTTGCCCACCTCGCCCTCGGCGCCAGGTTGCCCAGCCTGCCCTCGGCGCCGGGTTGCCCAGCCCGCCGCTCGCCACTCCTTTAACCTTTTCCGGTTCGAGCCCGTCCAAACGGTTGACGGGTCGGCAGGCAGGCCCGACGGCCCGCAAACCGTCCGGGGTCACCGAATGGCTGCGACGAATGCTAGACGAGCGACAGGCGGTCGAGCAAGCACGCCGCGGTCAGGAAGCGGCTTGGCGGTATCTTTACGATGGCCATGCGGATTTTGTTTTCCGGTTGGCCGTGCGAACGACGGGGGATCGGGCGGCGGCGCTGGACGTGGTGCAGGAGACGTTCGTCAGGGCCGCGGCGGGCATCGGTCGGTTCCGCGGCGATTCGACGTTTCGGAGCTGGCTGGCGCGGATCGCCTTCAACGAGACGACGAACTGGGTCAGGCGGCAGGCACGTCGTCGAGAGTCGGTCCTCGAGGCCGCCGATCATGTGGCGGCGGGAGACCGGCCGGACGAGTCGGCGGTGAATCGGGATCTGGCGGAGCGCGCTCTGGCGGTCGCGCGCACGCTCCCTCCCCAGCAGCGGAACGTGCTGATGCTTCGGACGACGGAGGGGTTTTCGTACCGGGAGATCGCGCGGGCGCTGGGGACGAGCGAGGGCTCGGTTCGGGTGAGTTACCACCACGCCATCCGGAAGCTCCGGGAACACTTCGGCGTCGAGTTGGGCTCGCAAGGCGGGAGAGGCACTCGGCGCGGCGGGGGTTTCGATGAGTATGGAGAGTCAGAGCATTAGCGAGTTGCACGCCACGGATCGGCTGCCCGAGTACGTGAGGGGCACGCTGCCGGAGGGTGAGCGCGACGTCGTGGAGGGTCATCTGGCCGTGTGCGCCGATTGCCGGCGCGAGCGGGAGCTTCTGATCGCGCTGGCGGACGCCCCGGCGGGCGAGCTCACTCTGGCGGAGAAGGATCGTCTTCACGTGCCGCTGCGGCGGGGTAGCCGCGCCGGCATGTGGCGGGTGGGCGTGTGGAGAGCGGCCGCCGGCGTCGTCATCCTGCTCACGAGCTACGGCATCTGGGTGGCCGGCCGGGACGGACGTGAGGGGGGCGAGGCCTGGTCGGCCGATGCCGCGGTGGCGGGCTGGGAGGAGGATCTCTCGGAGCTCAGCCCGCAGGCGTTCGAGCTGCAGGTCGTGTTCGGCGGGAGCCTGGAGGCGTCGTGGCCCGAGCTCGAGGGCGAGGACGTAAGCGGGCTCAGGGGACCGTGGGAGGAATCGAAGCGATGAGGGAGTGGCTGATCAACGGATCCCGCATGGCGCTGCTCGCGCTGATCCTGGGCGGGCTTTCGGGAGTCTCCGGCCGGGTTCTCGGGCAGGACCTGGGGCAGACCGATGAGCGGGCTGCAGAGCTCACCGACCGTTTCGCGAACCGGGTGGCGGAGGCGCTCCACCTCGATGATGAGCGAGCCCGGAGGCTTCGCGCGGAGCTTCAGAGGAGCCGGGAGATGCGGGGCGACGTGGCCGCTAGCCGCCGCTCACTGGTCCGCGAGCTCGGAGAGCTTGTGCGCCGTGACCGGGTCGATCAGGAACGCGTCGCCCGGTTGCTCGATGATGTGCTTCGGCTCCAGGTCCGCGAGGCCGAGATCAACCTGGACGAGCAGCGGCGGCTTTCCGATTTCATGGTTCCCCAGGAGCGCGCGCGCTTCCTGTACCTGCGGCAGCGCCTTCTGCAGCAGGCTCGTCGGCGGGGCGCCCAGCAACAAGGAAACCCGCTGCGCGGGGACCGACGCCCGCCGCCAGCGGCCGAACAGCGCAGCGTCCCCAAGACGACTCCCGGGCAGCGACAGCCGGGAGGCCCCTCGGCTCGGGGTCAGCGGAGGTAGCGCCCGGACGCGCTGCCCCCACGCTTGGAACCCCCATCTCCCGAGAGACACGTCCTCGCCTCCCGCTCCTCGGAGCGCACGTATCGACCGCCGGCGGTCTCCCACTCGCCGCGGCGCGGGCGCGCGAGATCGGCGCCACCGCGATGCAGATCTTCACCAAGGGCCCGCAGCGGTGGGCCGAGCGGCGCATCTCCGGTGAAGAGGCCTCCCGCTTTCGCCGGGCTCGTGCGGAGGCCGGCGTCGGCATCGCCGGCGCTCACGTCAGCTACCTGATCAACCTCGCGACGAGCGATCCGGAGCTTCTGGCGAAGTCCATCCGCGCCTTCCGGGCCGAGATGGACCGGTGCGACCGCTTGGGACTCGATTTCCTTGTAACGCATCCGGGCAACGCCACGGCCGGAAGCCGGGAGGCCGGCCTGCGGCAGAACGCGGAGCTGATCGCCGAGGCGCTGGATGAGCGCCCGGGCGCCGTACGGGTGCTGATCGAGACGACGGCGGGCGCCGGCTCGGCGCTCGGGTGCCGCTTCGAGGAGATCGCGGCCATGATCGACCGGGTGCCCGCGGAGCATCGTGCCCGGCTCGGCGTCTGCCTGGATACGGCCCACGTTTTCGCTGCCGGCTATGACCTCCGGGGAGACTACGAGGGCGTCCTCGAGACGTTCGACGAGGTGTTGGGTCTCGCGACGCTCGGCCTGATTCACTGCAACGACTCACTCGGGACCCTCGGCAGCCGTCGCGACCGGCACGCGGACATCGGGGCCGGAGAGCTCGGAGCGGCACCGTTTCGCGCGTTGATGAGCGACCCTCGCCTGAGGGAGGTTCCGCGCGTGATCGAAACGCCAAAGGGTGCAGACCCGATCGCCGCCGACCGCCGGAACCTGCAAACGCTGCGGCGCTTGGCCCGGGCGTGACGCTTGTTCTCCCGCGTCTACGGCTTCATTATGCTGGCGCGCGCAAACGGCGGCAGCGCGCCCGATGCCGGCGGCGAGCGCCCCCTTGGCGGCGCTTCCATGGAGTCCACGAGGAGAACTCTCGAATGTCCGACGACGCTCAGCTCTCGGAGCCCAAAGAAGCGGTCCTGCCGGAAGGCGGCATGCGGATCGCGGCCGAGACCCTGGTCACGGAGCGGCTGCGAGCTCTTCGCCGTGCACTCGGACGGAACGTTGCCCCGCTGGATGTCGTGGTCCGCCGCACGCGACCCGCCTCGCGCAGGCACCTCTTCGAGGAGGCCTGCGATCTCTACTGGAACGAGCTCAGCTGGGAAGAGATCACGGACGAAGAGATGATCGGTGACCGTGAGCTGACCGAGATGGTCTTTCCCGGCCTGCTTGCCCTGATCGATGCGCTGCTTCCCAGCGGTGAGAGCGGGGGACCGGACCGGAAGCGGGAGCGACGCGATGTGGCGCACGATTTCCTGCTCTGGCTCGCGGCGCGGCTGGTCCAGTTGCGCAACGAAAAGATGACCGGGAACGGTGATCACGCCCGCATCCGTCGCGAGGCTCAGGTGACCGACGAGCTCATCGACCTGATCGCCTACCGGCTCTACTCTCTGACGGCCAAAGAGATCGAGGAGCTCCAGGTCCACTAGTGTCCTGTCCCAGCGACGGCTTCACAAAGTCGCTGAAGAACTCCAGGGCTTTGATCCCGGTCGGACGGCGTTCCGATCATCCCGTTCACACCTGAACCGAGCACACGGAACCTTGAAATCGATCGTCTGCATCAAGCGCGTCCCCGACAGCGAGGCGCGCATCCGCATCGCCGGCGACGGCAGGAGCATCGATCCATCGGGCGTCAAGCACGTCATGAACCCGTACGACGAGGTCGCTCTCGAGGAGGCGCTTCGTCTCAAGGAGGCGGCAGGAGAAGGCTCCGTCACGGTTGTCTCCGTCGGACCGGAGGCGTCGAAGGAGATACTCCGGACCGCCCTGGCCATGGGCGCGGATGATGCCGTTCTGCTTCAGTGCGCGGGATCTCCCGACGGGCTGGCGATCGCGCGGGCCCTGGCGGCGGAGATCGGTGGCCGGGAACGCGATCTGGTGCTCTTCGGGAAGCAGGCGATCGACGACGACAACATGCAGGTTCCGGCCATGGTGGCGGAGCTTCTCCACCTGCCGTGCGCGACCGTCGTCGTGGAACTGGAGATCGCGGACGGGCACGCGGTGGCCCGGCGCGAGGTCGAGGGTGGGCACGAGGTGATCGAGTTCGACCTTCCGGGTGTGGTCTCGGCTCAGAAAGGGTTGAACGAGCCCCGCTACCCGAGCCTCAAGGGCATCATGGCCGCCAAGAAGAAGCCGCTCGAGGTGAGGGACGTGGAGCTGCCCGAGTCGAAAGTCCAGATCCTCTCGCTGGAGGAGCCGCCGGCACGGCAATCGGGCGATGTCGTCGGAGGGGGAGCTGAGGCCGTGCCGGAGCTGGTGCGCCGGCTGCGGGAAAGGGCGCTCCTCTGATGCCCGCGGGACGAGTGCTCGCGTTCGCCGAGACCCGGGACAGCGCCCTTCGCCCGGTGGCTGGTGAGGCTGTCACGGCCGCCCGCGAGTTGGCGGAAGCACTCGGCTCACCGGTGGATGCGTTTCTGCTGGGCCCGCCGGGCATCGCCCGGGAGGCGGCCGGTCTCGGGGCGTACGGAGCGGATCGCATCTTCGTCGCGGAGAACGAGGCTTTCTCGAGCTACGCGCCGGATGCGTCCCTTCGGCTGTGCGCCGAGATCCTGGGCCGTGAAACCTATTCGGCCATCATCTTCCCGGCCTCCGCGCAGGGCAAGGATCTCGCCCCACGCGCGGCGGCCATGCTCGACCGCGGCCTCGCCACCGAGGTGACCGGGCTCGGCGCCGAGGACGGCGTGCCGGTCGCCGTCCGGCCCGTGTACGCCGGCAAGGCGATCGCCCGGGTGACCTTCACGGATCTGCCCGCCTTGATCAGCGTCCGGCCCAACGTCTTTCGAGCGGTGAAGCGGCCGGGCGAGGGTCTGGTGGAGAGCGTCGAGGTCGCTCCCGAGCCGAGCAGCCAGCGGGTGAAGGGGATCGAGACGGGCGAGCGGGAGACCCTGGATGTGTCGGAAGCGACGGTGGTCGTTTCGGGTGGACGGGGGATGAAGGACCCGAAGAACTGGGCGGTCCTCGAGGATCTCGTCGACGCGCTCGGCGAGCACGCGACGCTCGGGGCGAGCCGTGCCGTGGTGGACGCCGGCTGGCGGCCGCACGTGGAGCAGGTCGGCCAGACCGGCAAGGTCGTGTCGCCCACCCTGTACTTCGCGATCGGGATCAGCGGCGCGATCCAACACCTGGCGGGCATGCGTACCGCCAAGACGATCGTGGCGATCAACAAGGACGCGGAGGCGCCGATCTTCCAGATCGCTGACCTGGGGATCGTCGGAGACCTCTTCGAGGTGGTGCCGGCGCTCGCCGCCGAGATCCGCCGGGTACACGCCGAGAGCTGATCTTCGGCTACCGACCATGAGCAGGATGAGCCTTCGGGAGGTCCTGGAGCCCCTGGCACGCTGGAGCCGAGAGGGGAAATCGACCGGCGTGGCCACGCTCATCCGCGCTCGGCGCTCGGCGCCCCGTCGTCCCGGAGCCCGGTTTGCGGTCAGCGACGCAGGGGACATCGCAGGCTCGGTCTCCAGCGGGTGCATCGAGGGAGACCTGTTCGAGCACCTGCAGCAGATCCTGCAGGAAGGCGAGGCCCGCCTCCTGACCTACGGCATCACGGATGAGATGGCGGCGGACGTCGGTCTCGCGTGTGGAGGCGAGATCGAGGTGTTCGCCGAGCCGTACCTGCCGGACGATCCGGCCTGGCCCGCCCTCACCGACAGTGTAGAGCGCGGCACGCCGGCGACCTTCCTGACGGGAGTCTCGGGCGTCGTGAGAGGTCGACGCCTGCTGGCGGCCGAGGGGAAGGCGCCCGTCGGCACGCTGGGGTCCGGCGAGCTGGACCGGAAGGCCGTCGAGGGGGCCGGGTCGATCCTCGATACGGGCGTGACCCGCGTGATCGAGCTCGAGGCCGGGGTGGGGCAGGGCGCGATCTTCGCGGAGCCGATACTTCCGCCACCGCGCATGGCCATCGTGGGGGCCTCGCCGATCGCCGCAGCCCTCTGTCACCTGGCCAGCTTCGCGGGCTTCGAGGTGAGCGTCGTCGATCCGCGGTCCGCATTCCTTTCGCCCGACAAGTTCCCCGATGCGGCGCGGCTCGTGGGTCGCTGGCCCGACGAGGGACTGGCGGAGGTCGGCCTGGACCGGTTCGTCAGCGTTGTCGTGCTCGGTCACGACCGAAAGCTGGACGTGCCCGCTCTCGAGGCGGCGCTTCGCGGCGGATGCCGGTACGTCGGCCAGATAGGGGGGAAGCGGACACAGCGCCTCAGGCGCGAGGCACTCGCTGAACGTGGCTTCGACGAGGAGGCGATCGGCCGCGTGCGCGGGCCCGTGGGCCTCGACATCGGCTCGGAGTCACCGGAGGAGATAGCACTCGCCATTCTGGCCGAGGTCGTGGCGGTGCAGCACGGCAGGGCGTGAGGCGGAAACCCGCGGGTAGCCACGTGGGCGGTTTATTGCTGGCCGCCGGCTGCTCTCTCCGCTATCCGGCCGGCTCCAAGCTGCTCCTGCCATTTCGAGACGACACCGTCGTGGAATCCGCGGTCCGGGCGGCGCTGGCGGCGGAGCTTCGCCCGCTTGTCGTCGTCATCGGCCACGAGGCTGAGGCGGTGCGCGAAGCACTCGGGCACGCGCCCGTGCGCTTCGTCGAGAACCGGGAGTATCGCCTCGGTCTCGGCACCTCGCTGGCCGCCGGGATTCGGGAGCTCGAGGCGGAGAAAGGCGTGGGAGCCGTCGCCATCCTGCTCGGTGACGAGCCGGACGTTCGGCCCGCGGCCATCCGATCGGTCGTATCGGCGTGGAGAGAGCTCGGCGTCCCTGCCGCCCGGGCCGTCTACCGGGATCGCCCCGGTCACCCCGTGATCGTGGACCGCTCCCATTTCCCCACGCTGGCGCAGGCGCGCGGCGACGAGGGACTCGGCGCCCTCCTGAGGGCCGGCGAGCTCCCCTTGCATGCCGTCCGGATTGACGCCCCGGCGCCGCTGGACATCGACACGCCGGACGACTACGCGGCGGCCCGGCGTCGGCGGGAGCCATGATCTTGCAGGTCGCTGAAAAACCCTGGTGGGTCGCGCGCATGGGTCTTGTGAGTTGAAGACAAGGAACGAGGAAGAGTCGATGCCCTGCGCATCGTCGACGACGAGAGACGCCGTATTCGGCCACAATCCCCATGCGCCCTGCTGGTTACGGCGGCGTGAGGGCATCTTCGGCGTTGTCGCTCCTCCCCGATACACACGGTATCGCGTCGTCGCGCCGCCTTGGATCTGCCCCCACGGCGCTCGTAACGCGACCCGCCAGGGTTCTTCAGCGACCTGCTTGAGGAAGGCTCTGGATCTCGCGTGCCCG
>DAOVWI010000183.1 GCA_030636765.1 Gemmatimonadales bacterium | reverse complement strand
TAGCCACCGGCGACGCCGCCGAGGTGGCCGCGGATGAATTCGCCGAGGTAGCCGCCGGGACGAGCCTCGTGATCCGGCTCGATCAGCCGGTGAGCACCCGGTCCACCAGCGTGGGCAGCGCGATCTCCGGCTCGACCATCGAGCCGGTCGTCTACGACGGCGAGGTGCTGATCCCGGCCGGGTCTCCGGTACGCGGCGTGGTGACAGCGATCTCGAAGGACCCTCCCCTTCTGAGCGCCAGCTTCACGGAGATCGAGGTGGGCGGCGAGCCCCAGCCGCTGGAGGCCTCGCTGTCGGGAGCGCGGATGAACGTGCGCTCCGAGATGAAGGACGAAGCCGCGAAGATCGGCGGTGGGGCGGCCGCCGGCGCCGTCCTGGGGGGCGTGATCGGTGGTAACGTGAAGGGCGCGGTGATCGGTGCTGCGGCCGGCGCGGCCGCCGGAACGGGCGTCGCGCTCGCGACGAAGGAGAGCTGGGCCTTCCTGCCGGCAGGCTCCCAGGTCGCGGTTCGTCTCGAGGGATCGCTGCGGCTCCAGCTGGCCCGGGGTAGCGATCCGACCCACTAGCTCAACTCCGCCCGGGCGTACCTGACGCCCCGGGCGCGCCGGACGCCCACCCCCGCTCGATAGCGGAAAACCCCCACCTGTGGGGGCGATCCAGCCACACGCGTTTCTCACAGAGTAGCTGAAGCGCCGCTGCGGATCGGCCTGCCCCACAGAAGCGACATACCGTCGTGTGTCCCAGCTACTCGAGACCACCACTCCCTACGCAAGCTGTTGTCAATACAGGCATTTACACCGACCATCGATGTTCCCATCGACGTCAGGGCACGCTGCCTGCATCCTCCACAGCATCCTCGGTCGTCCCGGTAAGCACCAAGAGACAAGAGGCAATAATGCGTTGCTGATCAGACGATTACAGCGTTGTCTGCGCGGGCAGGACACTGTCGAGTACATCCTGCTTATCCTGCTGATCGCGCTCGCGACAACCGCAGGGATCATGGCGTTCGCCGACGCCCTTGGTGCGCGGTATGTGGAAGCCTCCGGCTGCCTTCCGATCCCGGGACAGGGACCGGCCGACGGGGTGCCGGGCATCGGGCCGCCAGACTGCAAGGGCGGACGGTCTCAGTCTCCCTAGCACCTACAGCGGTCCTCTGCGACCGCTCGTATCCTCGGCGACCGCGCATATCCTCCGCGACCGCGCATCCATGACTTGCCTTGCGCCCCGAGCCCAAACACCTCACCGTCCAAGGGTTCTTCTACAGGGAGTGAAGAGCATGGCGAATCGTCTGTTTCGAACGGCTGTTCTGGCCACGATCGGCCTTGGGGCAAGCGCGTGTGCGGGCGCCGACCAGGAGTCCGGCCAGGCGTCCGACCAGGAGTCAGGCCAGGCGTCCGACCAGGAGGCCCGCCCGTCCGAACCCGCGGAGGACGAGGTGTTCTCTAATCAGTTGGGCGAGGGGAGCCCGAAGATCCGCAGGGATGCCGACGGCGAGGTCTACGTCTATGCGGGCGGAGACCTGGAGGACGCCTCGACGCTCGAGTGGTACAGCTTCACGGGGGCACCCCTTCCACCGGAGGAGCTTCAGTTCGGCGTCGGCAGGGACCACATCCGGGCCATCGACGACCCCCTGTTCGTGCCGCCGGACGATCCCCGCCTGCTCACGATTTCTCCCAGTCCGTACCGGGGAGAGCCCGTGGAGACCGCCGACGATCTCATGGTGATCGGCTACGTCATGGAGGGGGAAGCGCGAGCCTATCCGACGGCGCTGCTGGACCGGCACGAGGTGGTCAACGACGAGTTCAAAGGGAAGCCGGTGACGGTGGGCTGGTGACCGCTTAGCCAATTGTCCGTGGTCCACGGACGCGACAGCGGAGAACACGTCGACCAGTTCGGCGTCAGCGGATACACGTACCGAAACACGTTCATCCTTTTCGACCGGCGCACACAGAGCCTCTGGTATCCCCTGGACGATGAGAAGTGGACGGCCATCTCGGGACCGCGAAGGGGCGAGACGATTCCCTTCATCGAGGAACCCGGTGTGGTGCCCCTCGGCGTCTGGCGAGAGCGTTTCCCGGAGACCGTTGTCCTTCTCGGGGACAGGCGCGACTGGGACGAGGGGTAGGCTAGGAGACGATCACGCTCGTGATCGCGTTGGGGTCAAGCGGCTGATCGCGAGCCATCTTCGTCCTGCTTCACGGCCGATCCGCGCAAGCTCTAATGGTGTTCCAGCCAGATCCGGATCACGCTGGCCTGGCCGAAGCCCGAGCGTACCTGGACTCACCCTTCCTCTGATCGCGGTTCTCGTGGCCGCCCAGCCCGTGTCGGAAGGAGATCCGGCCTGTTCAGGAAGCGAGTCCTTGGGCGTTCGAAACGCACACGCCCTCGAGTACGATTCGGCGCGCCGGGAGGTGGTACTCTTCGGAGGCGCGGACGAGGCGGGCGTGAAGGGGGATCTCTGGGCCTGGGATGGCGCTTCGTGGACGTGCCTCCACGCCAACGATTCCGGGCCGCCCGCACGAACCTTCCCGGCAACGGCTTACGACGATTCTCGCGGCCGGCTCGTCTTGTTCGGTGGCAATCGCGTTCTCTTCGGTCGGCCGGAAGACACGAACACCCTGCTCGCCGACACCTGGGAGTGGGATGGTCGCCGCTGGCACCGCATGGAGACGCCCGCCCCGCCGGCAAGAGCCGAAGCGGCCATGGCCTACGATCCCGTGCGCCGCCGCACGGTGCTCTTCGGCGGGTACCAGCGCCATGCGGACGGCTCGTTGGAACGACTGAGTGATACGTGGGAGTGGGATGGGCAGCGTTGGCACGAGCTGGGAGCCAGTGGCCCTGGCGCGAGGAGCGGGGCTGCCATGTCCTTCGACCCGACGCAGAACAGGGTCGTCCTGTTCGGTGGGAACGGCCCTCGGGGCGACACGTGGGCCTGGGACGGGGAGAGCTGGCAACGCGTGGTCGACCCGGAAGCGCCGGGCCGCTACAACAGCGTCATGGTCTTCGATCCGGGGCGCGGCGCGCTCGTGCGGTTTGGTGGGTGGGACGGAGAGAAGCGGGCTGACGGCACGTGGGCGCTGGAGGGCGGAAAGTGGTTCCGGCTAGCGGTGAGCGGCCCGTCAGCTCGAAACCACGCGGCGGCAGCCTACGACGCGATGCGTGGCCGCTGGGTGCTGATGGGCGGCCACAATGGTGAGTTGGTGTTCGGAGACATCTGGGAGTGGGATGGCCAGACGTGGCACAACCGGCCCACGAAAGGGATTCGGAGGGTATGGAACGGGCACTGAGGCAAGGCTTGTGTCGTCGGGAGGGTGACTTGACATGCCGCGCCGCAAGCTAGCGTTCTCCGCGCGGCACATATCCAGGTAGGAAACGACCTCGCCCGGAGCGAACACGTTCAGTTCACCAGCCGCTCCGCCGTCTCCCGTACCATCAAACGGTACTCCCGCGGCTCGAGGAGCTCGGCCTCCGGGCCGCATCGGGATGAAGCGCCTCGACGATCGCCTTTGGATTCACGCTCGCGATGCGGAGCAGGACTCGAGCGGGCCCCGTCGGATGCCGTCGACCCTGCTCCCACTCCTGGAGCGTTCGAACACTGATGCCAATCAGCGACGCGAACTTGCTACGGCAATGACGTATACGCGTCAATGTCCTTCCTGCTCGAGTGCGCCGCGCTCCCTGGAGGTCTGTAGGCCCTGACGACTCGAGCCGCCAGTGTCAGAGGCCCCTTGTAGCTTCGCCAGACCCAAGGAGCAGCGGACACATAGACGCGGGGGACAGTCGACATGCCAAGCATCAGGATCTTCGAGAAGGGACTTCTTCAAGTATGGCTGGTCGACGAGTGCGGCCGGCAGCGCGCGCTGGGCCATCCGATCGCCCACCTGGGCGGCGAGATCGACTGGGAGCGGACAGCCGAGAGCTGCACCCTGCTCGGCGACGAGGGGGTCGAGGGGTTCCTGGTCATCGAGGATTAGGATGCGTGAGGTTCTCGGCTGCTTTGGCTCTGCTGATGCGCAAGCTCCTCGGCCGC
>DAOVWI010000072.1 GCA_030636765.1 Gemmatimonadales bacterium | reverse complement strand
GGTTTGCTGGCAGGTAGCAATCATCTGCAACCCTGAAATGATTAATAAGCCATAAAAATCAGTTAATTACCAAATACGGCTGGAATTAAATTCTTGCATTGATTCAGCTAATTAGCTACTTTGTCGGCCTGTCGCTGGGGGTGCCCGCCGGGCTGAGAAAGACCCTTTGAACCTGATCCGGTTAACGCCGGCGGAGGGAAGCTTCCCCTCCTTCCCCATCGCGTTCCGCGATACCCGCCAGCCGGCGGTCGGTCGCACTCGCGGCTTCGCTCGGATTGCCACGATTTGTCCACGGAGCGAAGACATGCCCACCACCACCAGAGCATCGCGTCCCAAGGCCGCAGAAGTCGTCCACGAGCGGGCCCACACGCTGACCTCCGAGATCACCGGGCCCCTTCCCGGATCCAGGCGGATCTACGTGGAGGGGAGCCGCCCCGAAATCCGGGTCCCCATGCGAGAGATCCAACAGTCGCACACGCCGTCTCTATTCGGAGAGGAAGCCAATCCCTCCATCTACGTCTACGACACTTCGGGTCCATACACCGACCCTGCCTTACGTGTGGACGTGCGAGAGGGCATCGCGCCTCTTCGGCCCCCGTGGATCGAGGGGCGGGATGACAGCGAAGTGCTCGACGGACCCTCTTCAGCCTTCGGTCGCGAGCGCGCCGCCGATCCGGCGACGGCCCACCTTCGCTTTGGCCACCTCCGGCCGCCTCGTCGGGCAAGACAGGGCCGTCGCGTGACCCAGATGCATTACGCCCGCCAGGGCCTCATCACGCCCGAGATGGAGTTCATCGCCATCCGGGAGAACCAGCGCAGGGAGCTCTTCACCGGCTCCGCTCTGGCAGCCCAACACCCGGGGCATTCGTTTGGCGCCGCCATGCCGGAGACCATCACGCCCGAGTTTGTCCGGGACGAGGTGGCCCGTGGCCGGGCCATCATCCCGGCCAATATCAATCACCCAGAGCTGGAGCCCATGATCATCGGGCGGAACTTCCTCGTGAAGATCAACGCCAACATGGGTAACTCGGCTGTCACGTCCTCGATCGCCGAAGAAGTGGAAAAGATGGTGTGGGCCACCCGCTGGGGCGCCGACACGATCATGGACCTGAGCACGGGCGACAACATCCACGAGACCCGCGAGTGGATCATTCGCAACAGCCCTGTGCCCGTGGGAACCGTGCCCATCTACCAGGCGCTGGAGAAGGTGGGTGGCGTGGCAGAGGACCTGACCTGGGAGATCTACCGAGACACTCTCATCGAGCAGTGCGAGCAGGGTGTGGACTATTTCACCATCCACGCGGGCGTTCTGCTGCGGTGCGTGCCGCTGACGGCCAGCCGGGTTACGGGCATCGTGTCCCGGGGCGGCTCCATCATGGCCAAGTGGTGTCTGGCCCATCACACGGAGAGCTTCCTGTACACACGCTGGGACGAGATCTGCGAGATCCTGGCCGCCTACGACGTGTCCATCTCCCTGGGCGATGGGCTGAGGCCCGGCTGCATCGCCGACGCGAACGACGAGGCCCAGTTCGCCGAACTGAAGGTCCAGGGCGAGCTGACCAGGCGGGCTTGGGACTTCGACGTCCAGGTCATGAACGAAGGACCGGGACACATTCCCATGCAGATGATCAAGGAGAACATGGACAAGCAGCTCGAGTGGTGCGACGAGGCGCCCTTCTACACCCTCGGCCCGCTGACGACCGACGTGGCACCCGGGTACGACCACATCACCAGCGCCATCGGCGCCGCCATGATCGGGTGGTTCGGCACCGCCTTGCTCTGCTACGTGACGCCCAAGGAACACCTGGGCCTGCCCGACAAACATGACGTCCGGGAAGGGGTGATCGCCTACAAGATCGCTGCCCACGCAGCCGACCTGGCCAAGGGCCACCCCGGTGTACAGATCCGGGACAACGCCCTGTCCAAGGCCCGTTTCGAATTCCGGTGGCGAGACCAGTTCCATCTGAGCCTGGATCCCGATCGGGCCCTTGAATACCACGACCAGACCCTACCGGCGGATGGGGCCAAAGTGGCCCACTTCTGCTCCATGTGCGGTCCGAAGTTCTGCGCCATGAAGATCACCCAGGACGTGCGGGACTTCGCCAAGGAGCACGGGATCGAGTCGGTGGACGACGCGCTCACGGTCGGGATGCAGGAGAAGGCCGAGGAGTTCCGGGAGAGCGGTGGCGAAGTCTACCAGCCGGCGTAGCAGGGGCTGAAGGAGATCGCACGATGAGCGAAGCGACGCTGACTCCGGCGGCGGAGGCCGGCACCGATCGGCTCCAGATCGATGATCGGACGTTGGACAGCCGCCTCATCGTCGGAACCGGGAAGTACCGGGACAACGACACCATGGTGAGGGCGATCCGGGCCAGCGGCGCCGAGATGGTGACGGTGGCGGTGCGGCGAGTAGACCTGGACCGGAGTGACGAGGAGGGGATACTGCACCACCTGGATCCGAACGAGTTCTTCCTCCTGGCCAACACGGCAGGGTGCTACACGGTCGAGGACGCCCTCCGCTACGCTCGCCTGGCCCGAGCGGCCGGCTTCAACGAGTGGATCAAGCTCGAGGTCATCGGCGACGAGCGCACCCTCCTGCCCGACACCGCGGCAACTCTGGAGGCCGCCAAGGTCCTGATCGCCGAAGGCTTCAAGGTGATGGCCTACACCAACGACGACCTGATCGTGGCCCTACGCTTGGAAGACGCGGGATGCGCGGCGGTCATGCCCCTGGCCAGCCCTATCGGTAGTGGTCTGGGCATTGTGAACCCCTACTACATCCGGGAGATCAAGCGCCGCCTCGAGGTTCCCGTGATTGTGGACGCCGGCGTGGGGACCGCCTCGGACGCCTGCGAGACCATGGAGCAGGGGGTGGACGCGGTGCTCATGAACACCGCCATCGCCGCGGCCGAAGACCCGGTGGCGATGGGGTGGGCCATGCGCCACGCAGTCATCGCCGGACGGATGGCGTACCTGGCCGGGCGCATGCCCAGCCGGGAAATCGCGGTGCCGTCCTCTCCCACCACCGGAATGCTGGACTGATCGCCAGCCCTCAGAAGAAGTACCGTAGCCGGAAGTTGAACGTGATGCTGTCGACGGTCTGATCCGATTGCGAGAGCGCGACCCGGCCGAAGATCCCCTCCACGCCGACGCTGAACTCCTGACGGCCCGTGTAGAACAGCCCGAGATTAAACCGCGTGGCGCTCTCGGCGATATCAGAGCCGCGGCTCCCGAAGAGCTGTCCGTCAAAACCCAGCAAGAACCCCAGCGGTACCGGGGTCACCTCTAGAAGGTCGACGTCCGCCGCGACTCCCAGGTTGAGGATCGTCGTGTTGAAGCTCGACTCCGGATCAAGCGCGTCTCCCGCGCCGACCTCCACCCTCCCGCGGAGCCCGAACCAGTCGATCGGGCTCCAGGCGCCTCGCGCCCCGCCCGTGATCGCGTTGCTCCTGCCGGTCACCAGGAGCTCCTCGTCCGAATCGAGGATGCATTGCGGGATGTCCGGCGCGTCCGCGCACTCCTCCGTGACGCTCTGGGCGAAGCCGAACGGATCCATCGCGATGAGCTTGTTGCTTGCGTAATCCGCCACCACGGAGAGGAGGAACTTCTCCGTGCGAAAGACCCGACCGGTGACGCCGACTGCGAACGAGTAGCTGGCGTTCAATCCCTCGGCGAGCAGCGTCTCCCCGCTGGTCCCGGTTCGTATCGCGCCCCCGAAGCCGATCCGCAGGGCGAGGAAGTCCACGATCGCCTGCTGATACTCGAAGCCCAGCAGTGCGAAGGCGATGTCGCCCTCCAGGACCGCGATCGTATCCGCCTCGGTAAGAACCGGGATGCTTGCGTCCAGGAGCAACCCGAATCCCGTGTTGCTGCGCAGGTAGGTGGTGATGAACGGGTCCGGCACGGTAGAGCTCGGGATGAACCGGTGGCCGTCCAGAATCGGCAGCTTACGATCCTGCTTGATTTCCTGATCGGCCCCCGAAGCCGCTTCCTCTCCCTCGGTCTTAGACGAGTCGGCCTCAGTCTCAGACGAGTCGGCCCGCAGCGACCGGGCGCCCGCGGCCGCGGCCGAACCTTCGGCAGCGCCGTCTTGGCCCTCCGTCGGTACCGTTTGAGCGGTCACGGGTGCGACCGAGAGCATCAGCGCCAGCACGGCCATTGCCGGCCTGGCGCTCACTGCGTGAAGACGGGACACTATCCACCTCTTGTGGGGTTCTTCAGCGACCTGCTTGGGGCGCCGCTCGCGCCTACGGCGTGTTGTAGACGACCCCGCTGGGCCGAAGAACGAGCCTCAGCCGGCGGTTCTTCGCGCGGCCCTCCGGCGTGCTGTTGGACGCCACCGGATCGTTGGCGGCGCGGCCCGTCGCCCAGAAGCGATTCTCGGACAACCCCTCCCCGACCAGGAACCTCACAGCCAACGCGGCCCGCGCGGCCGAGAGCTCCCAGTTCGTCGGGTAGCGCTGAGCCAGGTTGCCGATCGGATTCTGGCTGTCGGTGAAGCCGGTCACGAACACGAGGTAGTCGTTCCCCTTCAGGTAGTCCACCAGCTTCATGCCGAACTCGCTGCCGTCCCTCTTCACTTCGAGCGAGCCGGACTCGAACAGGAGATCGGCAGGCAGCTCGATCTCGATCCCGTCTCGGAGGAGCTGCATGTCCAGTGATGCGGCCTCCACCTCGGTCGCGAAGAGATTCTGGAGGCTGTCGTATTCGGCCTGCAGTTGGACGTTGGCGGCCTGCAGGGAATCGCCGCGAACGACGGACGCGTCGTACTCTTTCTTCGAGGCACAAGCGCCGTTCGTGAGCGCCAGCGCCACTAGGGTCACGTAGGGTACAACTCGGGTCAGAGTGCGCATGGGATCGGTTCCTTTCATTGGGATGCACAGAGACGTTACCCGCCCCCCCCCGTGCCCGGCAAGACACCCTCCCGCTCGTCTGCCCGCACCACGCGAAGCGTAGTCACGGATCTCTCCCCTCGTCCAATCGCGCTGCCCCTCGTACCTTGCTTTTCGGACCGCCTCGGAGCTATCTGGTCGGCCCGAAATGACACAGACACCCAGACCGACACACACATCTTGAAGAAGTCAGATGAGACTCTCGATACGAACCGACCGCCGGCCTAAAGCCAGCCGCATCGGCACCGCCGCCGCCGCGCTCGTCCTTACCGGGGCCGCCGTGGGTGCCGTCTTCGCCCTGACCCAGGAGGAGCAGGGTGGCTGGCCGCGGGGAATCATCGTGCCAGAAGGCGAGATCATGGTCTACCAGCCGCAGCCCGACTCGCTGGCCGGCGACCGGGTCAGGGCCCGGGCCGCCGTGGCCGTGACCCCGACCGGAAGTGATGAAGCGGCGTTCGGCACGGTGTGGTTCGTCTCCCGCCTCGCGACCGACCGGGACAACCGCACGGCCGAGGTCGGGGAGACGAAGGTCCTCCGGGTCGGCTTCCCGAACGCCACGGAGGAGCAGAAGGAGAGCCTGTCGCGGATCCTCGAGCGGGAGATCCCGAACTGGGAGCTCGAGATCTCGATGGACCGGCTGCTGACCAGCCTGGAGCTTGCCGAGACGCGGCGGCTCGCGGCCGAGAACCTCAAGGACGATCCGCCGAAGATCATCATCAGCTACGAGCCCGCCATTCTCGTCACGATCGAGGGCGAGCCGAGGCTCCAGGACATCGAGGGCGCCGACGGCCTCATGCGGATCATCAACACGCCGTTCAACATCGTCTTCGATAAGAATGGGCGGCGGTACTACCTCTATGCGGGCGAGAAGCAGTGGTACGGGGCGCCCGACTGGAAGGGGCCGTGGGCGCTCACCTCCTCCGTGCCCAGCCAGATCGCGGCCCTGGCGCCGGTCGAGCAGGAGGCGGAGGCGAAGGCGATCCAGGATTCGGTGGATGCGCAGGTCGCGGCCGCCGCGGCCGAGGCGGGCGAGGAAGTGGAGGAAGAAGAGGTCGGGCCCCCACCCAGCCTCATCGTCGCCACCGAGCCGACCGAGCTCATCTACATCAAGGGTCAGCCCGAATACACGCCGATCAGCGACGCGGACCTCCTCTACGTGGACAACTCGGAGAGTGAGATCGTGACGGATCTGGGGTCCGCCCGGATCTTCGTCCTGCTCTCCGGCCGCTGGTACAGCGCTGAATCGCTCGATGGGCCGTGGGTCTACGTGCCGGGGGACCAGCTTCCGGAAGGCTTCGCCAAGATCCCGGTCGAGTCCGACAAGGCGTACCTGCTCGCCTCCGTTCCGGGGACGGAACAGGCGAAGGACGCCGTGATGGACAGCCAGATCCCTCAGACCTCCACGATCAGCCGGAGCGACGCGAAGCTGGAGGTCGAGTACGACGGCGATCCTAAGTTCGAGCCGATCGAGGACACCGATGGGCTCGAACTGGCCGTCAACACGCCGAACCAGGTGATCAAGGTCAAGGACAAGTACTACGCCATAGACGAGGCGGTGTGGTTCGTGGCGGACAGCCCGACGGGGCCGTGGACCGTGGCGGATGAGATTCCGGCCGAGATCTACACCATCCCGCCGAGCAGCTCCGCCTACAACACCACCTATGTGTACGTCTACGACTCGACGCCCGAGGTCGTGTACGTCGGCTACTACCCGGGCTACACGAACAGCTACGTGTACGGCGGCACCGTCGTCTACGGGACCGGCTGGTACTACCCCGCCTGGTACGGCATCCACTACTATCCGCGGGTCGCGACCTGGGGCTTCGGCGTCCACTGGAACCCCTGGACCGGCTGGGGCTTCGGGTTCAGCTACGGCTGGGGACCGTTCCGGTTCGGGATTGGCTTCGGCGGCTGGTGGCGTGGTGGCTGGTGGGGTCCGCGCCGCTACCGCGGCTACCGGCGGGGCTACCGCCGCGGTGCCCGGGCCGGCTACCGGGCCGGCTACCGCGCTGGGAACCGGGCGGCGCACCGCAACAACATCTACAACCGCGGGGGGAACGCCGCCCGGAACGCCCCGCGTACGCGGCCTGCGACGGCCCAGCAGCCGCGTGCGGCCGCAGGCAGAGACAACAACGTCTTCTCGGACCGCAACGGGGACGTCTACCGGCGGAACAACGATGGGAACTGGGATCGGAACACTCGGGACGGCTGGAACCGCAGTGATGGAGTGAGCAACGACGCCCGGCAGCAGCGGGATCGGGCCGCCCAGCAGCCCCGGACGCAGCAGCGATCCACCGGCTCACAGATGGAACGCAGCTACAACAGCCGGCAGCGCGGGACCACGCGGACGAACAATTACAATGCATCGCGAAGCCGCAGCGGTGGGGGTCGTTCGAGGGGAGGCGGCCGGCGGCGGTGAACGCGGCGTCGCGCCATCCGTCGCCCCGACTCTGCGAAAGAAGGGTGGTTTGATGTACAGGCTCTTTGCTCGGCGCCTCGGCGGAGGCGCCGTTTCACTGACCATATCGCTGTCGGCCATCGTCCTGGTTCCTTCCGGCGGTGCCGCCCAGGAGGGAGCCCTGGAGCCGGTCCGTGCCGCGCCGGTCACGATCGCCGTGGTTCAGGACGGGCCGGCGCCCGGAGACACGGTGCTGGCTCAGATCGAGGCGGAGCTCTCGACGATCCTCTCCGCAAGAGGCGAGCGGGCGACGTTCAAGCGGAGCCCGGAGTTCGACGCGGGGTGGCGCGCCGACCGGATGAAGGCGGCCCTCCAGGCCGCCCTCGACGACCCCGAAGTGGAGTACGTGGTCACCTCTGGGCCCCTGACCCTTCAGGCCGCGGTCGAGATGGAGCTGACCAAGCCGGTGATCAGCGCCTACGTGCAGCGTCTGGACCTCTTCAAGGTCGCGGACGTCCGCGGAGACCGTTCAGGGAAGCCGAATCTCAACTTCATACTCATCGCCAACCGGGCCGAAGGTGACATCCGCGAGCTCCTCGACATGGTGCCGGTCGATCGGATTCACGTCCTCATCGACGGGGACGTGCTCGATCAGCTCACGGTGCTGCGAGGAGAGATCGACGAGCTGGCGGCCGCGACGGAGACCGACCTCATCGTCGTTCCGGTACTGACCGACGTCGATGCGGCTCTGACGGCCCTCGGCGACGCCGATGCCGCCGTCATCACGCGCATGGCCCGCCTCCCGAGCGACGAGCGGGCGCGATTGATCCGAGGCCTGAACGCCCGCCGGATCCCGACCTTCAGCGTGGAGGGACACGGGGACGTCCACCTGGGCGCGCTGGCCGCCCGTACGCCTGAGCTTACGACGGGCGCCGCGCGACGGGTGGCCGTGAACATCAGCGAGCTCATGCGGGGGGCATCCGTGGAAGACCTCCCGATTCTCGTGTCCGCCGACCCCCGCCTCTTCATGAACGCGGAGACAGCCGTGGAGATCGGCTACCGGCCCAGCGTCGCCACCATGGCGCTGGTCACGTGGGTCAACGAGGCGGCCATCGAGCTGGCCAGGGAGCCGCTCGCGTTCGCGCAGGTGCTGCAGTACGCCGAGCGGGGCAACCTGAGGCTGGCGATCTCCGCGCAGGACATCGTGACGGCGGAAAAGCAACGGGGCCTCGCCAGGAGCCCGATCCTGCCCCAAATCGGTGCCGTCGGCGAATACAACGCAGTCAACCAGCTCTTTCTCGAGGGTATCGTCCCCGACAGGTTCGCCCTGGCGGGGGTGCGGGCCAGTCAGATGATTTACGACGATGCGACGATCAGCGACTTCCGAAGCTCCGGCCGCCTCCTCGAGAGTACCGAGCAGATCTACGAGGCGACCCGGCTCGAGGCGTTCAATCAGGCCGGCACGGAGTACCTCCGCTACGCGCTGTCGCTGATCCTGTACCAGATCGAAGTCGCGAACCTGCGGGTCACGCAGGAGAACCTGGAGCTGGCCAAGTTCCGGACGGAAGTCGGCTATTCCGGCCGGGACGAGGTCTACCGTTGGGAGGCTGAGGTCGCGAAGCGCCAGAGCCGGCTGTTCGCTAGCCTGTCCAGAGTCGAGACGGAACGAATCCGCCTCAATCAGATCCTCGCCCTCCGGCAGGACCGGAGGTGGCAGCCGCAGGAGGTGAGCGAGCCCGAGGACCAGTTCCCGTTCTTCGTGGACATCCTCACGCCTCTGTTCAACGAGGCCACGGAGCTCGAGCTGTTTCGGGAGATGGCCGTACAGTTCGCGCGGGAGAACGACCCCGAGCTCCAGGCCATCCAGAGGCAGATCGAGGCGCAGGACATCCAGGTTGGGCAGCGGAAGCGGAGGTGGTTCCTTCCGTCGATCTCCGCGGGCTTTTCATGGGACCATCAGATCTACCGCCGGCCGGAGTTGGAGAACATCGACAACAACCTGCTGGCCTTCAACCTCACGGCCACGTATCCCCTGTTTCAGGGAGTCGCTCGGGCGTATGAAGTGGGTCGTACCAGCTCAGAGCTCGAGAGGTTGTTTCGCGAGCAGCGGCTGACCGGCGACATCGTGGAGCGTCAGACGCGCACGGCGCTCAGACAGCTCGAGAGCTCCTATCCGGCCATCACCTTCAACCGCCGTCAGGCCGACGCGGCACGCCACAACTTCGATCTCGTTCAGGACAAGTACTCCCAGGGTCTCGTCAACGTGACCGACCTGCTGGAAGCCCAGAACGAGAGCTTCGTGTCCGAGCAGGGCGCCGCGGCCGCGGTGTATTTTTTCCTCATCGACCTCGTGGACCTCCAGCGCGCCGTCGCGTGGTTCGAGGACGACAGGACGCCGGAAGAACAGCAGCAATTCCGGCAGCGGATCGAAGCCGCCCTGAGCGCGAACTGAGATGACCCTCCGCAGAGCAGGCACCATGAGCAGACGTCCAACAACGCGAGGTCTTCTTCTCTCCGTTCTCTCGGTCCTCCTCACGATGTCGGGATGCGGCGGGGGCGAACAGGTCGAGCCTCCCCCCGTCGCACGGCCGATCAGCACGATGGTGGTGGGCGGGATGAGCGGCGGCCGCCTCACCTTCCCGGGCACGACCCAGGCTGCGGACCGGGCCGAGCTGTCGTTCCGGGTCGCGGGACCGTTGATCGAGTTTCCGGTCAACGAGGGAGACGAGGTCGCCCGGGGGCAGCTTCTCGCCCGCATCGACCCCCGGGACTACCGGATCGCACTGGCCGAGACAAAGGCGGCGAACGATCAGGCCGAGGCGGACGCGCAGCGGTATCGCAGGCTGTACGAGCGTGAGGCCGTGCCGCTGGCGGACCTGGAGCTCGCGACCGCCCGGCGCGATGTGGCCAGGGCTCGCCACGAGCAGGCGCAAGCCGACTTTCGGGACACCGAGCTCCGCGCCCCATTCGCGGGCCAGGTCGGGATCAAGTACGTGGAGAACTTCGAGGATGTGCTGGCGAAGGCGCCGGTCCTCAGTTTGCACAACGTCGGGCAGGTCGAGATCGTGATCAACGTCCCCGAATCCATCATGGCCACGGTGCGAGAGGGTATGAGCCCGACCATCGTGACCACCTTCGATGTCGCACCGAACAGATCCTATCCGATGCGGATCAAGGAGTTCTCGGTCGCAGCGGATCCGGCCACGCAGACGTTTCCGATCACCTTCACGATGCCGCAGCCGGCGGATCTGAACGTCCTTCCGGGGATGACGGCGCTGGTCATCGTCTCCGATATACAGCTGGATGAAGACGAGTCCGTGCCGATCACCGTCCCGGCCCACGCGGTCTTCTCGGACGCATCCGGGGCCGCGCAGGTGTGGGTCATCGACACCCAGTCCCAGACGGTCCACCGCCGGGGCGTTCGCGTGGGGCCCGTCACGGGCACGCAGAGCATCGTCGTGCTGGATGGCCTCACGCCGGGTGAAACGATCGCGGTCGCCGGGATCTATCAGCTCGAGGAAGGCCAGCAGATTCGCCTGATGGACCGCTAGCCATGAGCTGCACGCTGCCC
>DAOVWI010000209.1 GCA_030636765.1 Gemmatimonadales bacterium | reverse complement strand
TTACCATGCCCCAGCGAGTCATCGCCGCTGCCTCCTCACGCTCGCTCGAGCCTGACGGGAGTGGAGAACCAGGACGGGAGCCCGGTAAGCGGATCCGCCGTGCCGTCCAGCAGTCGCATCGGGTTCGCCACCTCTCCATCCCTCTGATGCAGGCGATAGGGGACACCGACGGTCCCGGGCGCCGTCCCGGGGAAGATCGTCAAGCGGGCGGAAAGGCGACCGTACTCCGATACGTCGTCAACCATGGCGCCCTCGCCGAGTCCCAGGGCATGAGCGGTCTCCAGGCTCACCTCCACCCACGGAGTCCACTGAACCTCGGGGAGGACCGCGGGTTGCTCGGCCAACCAGCGCTGAAGCGGGAGCGTGCCCGATGAGAGGGTGGACACCCGGTACGGAATCAGGAGAAGCGAGTCGCCTTCGCCGGTGTCGGCGCCGGGTGACGCGACCTGCCCGTATAGAGCTTCAGGGCGGCCTTCTCTCTCCAGCTCTTCCAGCAGCTCGGGCGGCATCAGGTCGATCCGCCCTCCCGGTCTGCGACTGACGCGCGCCGGATCAGCATCGTCGTAGAACAGATCCATCCAGCCACCCTTCTCGACCACGGCGCTCCAGAAAGAGTCGAAGTCCCTGTGCTCGGGAAGCCACCAGCCTCGCTGCTCCATCTGGCGATGGTGCCGCCGACCGAATTCGTCTCCCAGGGTCATGCCCCGGCCGGCCGCGTAGAGACCCCGGGCGCGCTCGCGAAGCAGGGCCTCGAACCCCTCGAAGGGCAGGCTCTCGGCCACGGTCCCTCCGAGGCCCCCGGCGAGGGCGAGTATCGCGTCTCCCGTGTGAGTGCCTCCCGCGTGCGGCTCCACGAGCGGCCGTGCGACGCCCCACACCGGGTAGGGATACGAGGGCGGCGCGGGGGCGTCCTGCCAGCGCTCGTACGGCAGGAGGTCCGGGAGGATCACGTCGGCGTGCTTCGATGTCTCGTCGAGGAACGGAGAGAAGCTCACCACGAAGGGGATCCTCTCCAGGGCTTCCGCCCACACATCCGGACGCCGGGACGACGACAGCGGATCCGCGTAGTAGAGGAGCAGGGTCTCGATCGCCGTCCCGGAGCTCCCGGCCACCGCCTCCGCGAAGCGCAGCGCCGTGTCACCGTCTCCGAACGGAACGCCGGAGAGACCCAGGGCCCCCCGGGCCAGGCCGGCTCGCGCCGTGGGGTCCGATGCCGCGGACGGAAGCGCCTGAAGCGGTGTGGCGTCGCCGAACATGACTCCTCCCACGCGGCTCGTCGCGCCCACCAGGACGTTGAGACTGTGCACGGCGAGCCCCGCGAGAAGCCCGTCGGCGGCGTGGGTCACGTCCGATCCGCAGACGGCGACGGAGCGGCCGGCGCGCCCGAACTCCCTGGCCAGCGAGGTGACTCGCTCGACCGAGACGCCGGTAACGGCCGAGACTTCCTCCGTGCGGAAGTTGCGGGTCACGAGGGAGCGGTATCCGCTCCGTTCACGACCCTGCGCATCGGTGAAGTCCTCGAACCCGGCCACGTGCTGCGCGAGGAAGCGCTCGTCGATCAGCCCGTCCCGGATCAGTACGTAGGCAATCCCGAGTGCGAGGGTCGCGTGGGTCCCCGGATGAACGCCCACCCAGTCGTGCGATCCGGCGGCCGTTCGGGAGAAGCGCGTGTCCACCTGGACGAAGCGGGGTCTCTCTCCACCCCCGTTGCCCTTGCCCGAGAAGGCCACGCTGGCCTGGAGCGGCGACCACCACGACTCGAACAGGTGGGCGCCGAACGAGAGCACGAACCGGGCGTGCTCGAGATCGTAGCCCGGCTGCCGGCGCACGCCGTGCATCAGGCTCATCACCAGGTCGGTCCCGTCGTCGTACTCCTCACGAACCCGGTTCCGCGATCCGAACGAGGCCAGGAACTGGTCCCACAGATCGGACATCGTGCCGGCGCAGTAGCCGGACATGAGCGCCAGCGCCTCCGGTCGGCCCTCCGTTCGCAGCGCTCCGAGGCGCTGGCCGATGGTGGCGAGCGCTTCTTCACGGGAGATGGGGCGCCACTCGCCGGAACCGCGCGGGCCGACGCGCTCCAGCGGCGAGGAGATCCGGTCGGGGTGATACAGGGCCTGGACACCCGCCACGCCTCTCGGACACACGCCTCCGCGATTCATCGGGTGCAGGGGGTTGCCACCGATCTCGACCAGGTTGCCGTCCACGACGCGGCCCCGAATGCCGCAGCGGGCGGGGCATACGAGGCAGGCCGACGTGATGTGGTCCTCGATTCCGGGGCGCCACTGGGCAGGGGGATCATCGGGCGCCGTCCAGATCACTCTTGGGACCCGCGTGAGGGCGAGCGCCGCGCCGGCGGCGCTGGCAGTCGTTACGAACTCACGTCGAGTCGGTCTCATCCGGCGACTCCTCCTTCAGCAACCTGCTAGCGGTGGCAGGCGTTGCAGTTCAGCGTCTGCCCTCGCTCGCGATGACAATCCATGCATGTGTCCATGGTGATTCGTACGAGTGCGCGGTCGGGAGGTCGCTCCGTCTCCGCGATCGCGCCATGGCATTCCGTGCATTCGAGCTCTGCGATCGCTACGTGTCTGCGGTGCGTGTAGAACACGTGATCGGGCATCACGAACAGCTTGTTGAACCGAATCGGCGCCCCCGCCTCGACCAGCTCGGTGACGCGGGCCGCTTCTTCCGACGAGCCCTGCGTCGTCCGGTGGCACATGGCGCACTTCTCTTCGCTCGGAAGACCGGCGTGTGCCCCAGAGGTCACGTATTGATGGCAGAAGTCGCAGGCGAGCCCGAGCTCGCCCGTGTGCTTGAGATGGTTGAACGCGATCGGCTGGTCCACGGCCGGGCCCTGCCGCGGTGTCAGGGCCAGCGTCAGAATGGCGAGGAGCGCCAGCGCCCCGAACGCATACCGGGGCCGGTTTCCCAGCAGCCGGACGGCTCCCCAAACCCTTCGCCAGGCGCTCAACGCACGGGCCGGTTTACTCGTCGGCTCCGTCGTCGGCCAGCGTACGGACGAACTCAAGGACGGCCTGGTACTCCTCGGCACTCAGTGCGGACCCCAAACCGGGCATGATCCCTTTGCCAGCGGACATGGCTTCGAGGATGGCTTCGTCCGTCAGCTCAGCCATCGGCTCCGCGTCCGTCAGATCGGTCGGTGGCGGGGTAAAGGCCGAGGCGAGCGACCCGTCACCGGCACCTTCGGCCCCGTGGCAGTTGGCGCAGTGCTTTGCGTACAGCTCGGCGCCACCGATCGTGGCTGCTTTCAGGTCCTGATCTACCAGGTCGGG
>DAOVWI010000123.1 GCA_030636765.1 Gemmatimonadales bacterium | reverse complement strand
CTCTCGCCGGGCAGGTGATCCGGATCCGGTATCCTCTCTACAACCCAGCCCTGACGACCCTCGTGCGCATCGACCTTCTGTCTGGAGAACGGCTGGCGCACGTTCTCAACCCGACGGAGGATTCCTGGAGGGTGCCCGAAGGAAGCGCGGGTACGCTCGCCCTGTTGGGCCGGCTACAGCGCGCCGTTCTCGGGGGTGTCTCACACGTCTTCGGCCACGGGGTCCATCTCGCTTTTCTGCTGGCCATCTGCGTGCTGGGCGGCAGCCTCTCGATCCGTCTCGCCACGGCCTTCGCTGCCGGCCAGTTGGTGGCGATTATGCTCGCCGCGGGCCTCGGCATCCGGCCCGAGCCGAGGGCCGCCGAGATCTGCGTTGCGATTGCCGTGGCGTTTCTCGCGGCCGAGGCGTTTCGCCCATCTGGGGAAAGGCGGCAGCTCTCGGCGCTCGCCGCGGGCGCAGGTCTCTTCCACGGATTGGGCCTGGCTGCCGTGCTGCAAACCGGGCAGACCACCGGGTCCGATTGGCTCTATCTGCTGTTGGTCGTGCTGGGCATGGATGCGGCTCTCCTCCTACTGGCGGCGACGGTAACGGGGTTGGGCGCGCTGGCCGCCCGTCGGTGGCCGGCGAGGCCGCTCCGTCAGGCGCTCACATACGGGATCGGAGGGGTCGGGGTCGCACTCGCTCTGATGCTGGCTTTCGAAGGCGATGCCGCCGAGGTGGCGGAGAAGTCCTTCTCCCCCCGGCTGCCGGGCATGGCGAGTTTGGCAGCCAGGAGCGGCCTGCAGAGCTCTCGAAGGGTCGCGCCCGCGGGCCCGGAGGCGCCGATCCAGAGCTACCTGGCCGTGGAACCTTACGAGGTGCGGCACCAGGTGCTCGTTCGGATCGCGGACGTGACGCGCGAGATCAGTCTCGACGCGGCGGGGGCCGGGCCGATCGAGATTGAAGCCCAGGAGGAGGTCGGAAGACGGGTCGCACAGCTCGTCACCGAACACACCGTAGTGTCGGTCGACGGCGAGGTTCCGGAGCCGATCATCGATCGGGTGAGCTTCATGACGGCAGGACCGCGAGGCGTGCTGCCGCGCCCGGCACCGGTCTCGGAGGCGCTCGACGGCGCCCTCGTCGGCGTTACGGTCGCATACCTGACCTCCGGCATGCCGCGCGAGGTGACGCTGACCTGGGAGAGTTTCTTCGGCGAAGCTCAGGTGATTCCCGCCACAGTCACGGATCCCGAGACGTCACGCTCCGCGGATCTGACTCCGGGCGAGCCCACTCTGCGCTGGGAGAACGCCCTCACGGAGGATCCGATACCGACCGTGGCCGCAGTCGCGGTGGAGCCGCCGAAGCTGCCTCTTCCGCTGGCATCCCTTCCGCTGCTGGCCGCGGCGCTGGTCCTCGGGGTGGCCGCCCTGCGCGGCTGGCGCTCCGCGATCTCCTTCCCGCTCGCGCGGGCGACCTTGGCCCTCGCCATCATCCTGGTGCCTTTCGCCGATGTGACCGTCGCCCTGCCGGCAGCCGTGCGCTCCGTCCCCTCCCAGTCCGGGGCGCGGAGAATACTGGCCGGCGTGCTCCCGAACGTGTACCGGGCCTTCGAGTTGAGGGATGAATCGGCGGCCTACGATCGGCTCGCGGTCAGCGTGACCGGAGAGACGCTGACGGAGGTGTACCTGGAGCACAGGCGCGCGCTGGAGATGGAGGAGCGTGGAGGAGCGAGGGCACGGGTCGATGCCATCGAGGTGCTGGAGGTCGGGCAGGTGGAGCCCGGACCGGAGGACGGGTTCACGACAGACGCTTCCTGGACGGTCGGTGGTACCGTGACTCACTTCGGCCACCGCCATTTCCGACAGAACCGCTACCAGGCCCGCGTTCAGCTCGTACCCGTCGACGGTGTGTGGAAGATTCGGTCGATCGACATCCTCGACGAAGAGCGCCTGAGGTAAGACGCCGGGAGGCCGACGCGCGGCGTGTGCCCGACTGCCCTACGCGTCGTCGGCGGGAGAGACCTCGTCCGCGCCGCGCAGAAGCCCGGTTTCGCCGGCGATCCAGACGAGCAGGCGTCCCACGGGGCCCAGCTGCTCGCGGAACTCGAGCACCTGTCGGGCCACTTCGGGCCTGTCCGTGATGACGCCGTCCACCCCGCGGCTCATCATCACCGACAGCTGCACCGGATCGTCGATCGTCCAGGCGTAGACCCTCATGCCCCGCTTATGGGCCCGGCGGATCTGGGAGCGCGAGGCGGCGGCCGCGTTGAGGGCGAGGAAGTCCAGGTCGAGACGGGTCAGATCACCCACGCTAACGGTGTTCAGAAGACCGTGCGTCCAGTCCGGCCGTAGCGCCGCGGCCTTGCGGAGCCCATCCAGCTTGAGGGACATGAGCATGATGTGCGGCTCCATCCCGGTTTCTTCGACGATCTCGACGACCTTAGACTCGAGCTGTTTGTCGTGACCGTAATATTTGAGCTCGATCACGACGTCCAGTTGGCCCTTTGCCCGCTCGAGCACCTGGCGCAGCGTCGGCACCCGCTGATCCGCGAACGCGGGTCCGAACCAGCTTCCGACATCCAGAACCTGAAGCTCCTCGTTCGTGGCATTCCACACCTTCAGGTCCGCACGCCCCACCCGCTTGAAATCGCTGTCGTGCTGGACGATGACCTCACCGTCCGCGTTTTCCTGTACATCGAGCTCGATCCAGTCTGCCTTGTCCGCGATAGCCCTCTCGAACGCCGCCATCGTGTTCTCCGGAGCCGCTCCGGAGGCGCCGCGATGCGCGATGATCGCGACATCGTCGTCCTGCGTAACGCTCCTCCCACCGATGTAGCCGCCGATCCCGATGACGACCAACGCGGTTGCTCCGGCCCAGAGGTACTTCTTGCCGGGGATGGTCAGGGTGGCCCGCCCTCCCAACGTTCCTCGCTCGGCGATCACGGGCACCAGCCGGCCCGGACCGGCCACCGACCGGTACAGACGAACGACGAACAGGGGAAGCAGCGATGTGGTTACGATCGAGAATGTCAGGTTGACCGCGAACGACACTACCAGCGTGACGGCCAGGCCGATCGCCATCAGGACCAGGCTGGCCCCGACGTCGGGAACGAGGAGATCGCCGATAAGGCCGATGAGGAAGGTCACGAGCCACGAAAGCAAGCCGACGGATGCCAGCCACGCGCCGAGTGCCAGGGCGATCTTCCATCCGTATGGCGCCGTCGCCCGCCTGCTCTCGCGCAGGGCCTGTTTCCTGTTGCTGGCTTCGAACAACACCAGCGGGATCGTTAATATCCAGTTCGCGACCTTCTTCAACACGATGATTCCCAGGCCGGTCAGCAGCAGGCCGGCCAGGGCAACGGCCCCCCAGAACTCGGGGGGTCTGTCTGCCAGATAGAAATTGATGTCGTACTTGCCCAGAAAGAGGAGGTAGACGCCGCCCACTGCGGCGAGAAAAGGAGCCGCGACGAGCAGCAAACGCACGATGATGTGTCCAGCCAGGCGTACGAGGCGCGCCGCGTACCGGAATACGTAGCGTACGCCGTCGAGCCACGTTATCCGGCGGCCCTCGGCGGCGCCGAATCCGATGACCATCAGCACGCCCTGCTCGGCGAACCACACCCCCAGCGAGACCGCTCCCACGATCACGATCGCCGTCAGGCCGATGGGATGCAGCGCGAACGCGGCGATGTCCGCGTCGGCCAGCACGCCGTCGTCCGTGGTCATCAGGAATAGCTTCAACAACAGGCTGACCAGCGGCGCGACCGCCACTACGGTGAGGAGCTTGGCCAGGAGATCGGTGAGCACCAGCTGCGGCCAGGTGCGCCGGAAATCGATCAGCGCTCCGCGCAGGTCGGACCATGGGATCGCTGGCATCGGCTTCGGCCTCCGAGATTCACCCGCTCCGCGAACCAAGCAACTTAACGCCCGTGCACGATCAGCGTAGGGTTCGCCGGGCGCCGACCCTTCCGCGTCGCCCGGACGCGGCGCACATTGCGGCATGCACACCGCGAGACGCACGCACGGCTTCACGGAGTCCGTCATCCGCGGCATGACCCGGCTGGCGAACGAGCACGACGCGATCAACCTCTCTCAGGGCTTTCCGAACTTCCCGGCGCCGGACGAGGTCAAGGATGAGGCGTGCCGGGCGATCCACGCCGATATCAACCAGTACGCGATCACCTGGGGATCCCGGCGGCTCAGGCTGGCGCTGACGCGGAAGTACGCGGACTTCTACGGGCTGGAGATCGACCCGGAGACGGAGATCACCGTGACGTGCGGCGCCACCGAGGCGATGGCGACCGTCCTGCTGGCCCTCGTGGATCCGGGCGAACAGGTGATCGTCCTCGAGCCGTTCTACGAGAACTACGGTCCGGACACCGTGATCTGTCAGGCGGAGCCCGTGTTCGTGCCGCTCGGGGAGCCGCCGGAGTGGAGGCTCGATCTCGAGCGGCTGGAGCGTGCGTTCTCCGATCGGACGCGGGCGATCATCCTGAACACACCGAACAACCCGACGGGCCGCGTCCTCACCCGGGAGGAGCTGGAGGGCGTGGCCGAGCTGTGCCGCCGGCACGACGCCTACGTGGTCACCGACGAGGTGTACGAGCACATCCTCTACGACGGAGAGCACATCCCGGTGGCGACGCTGCCGGAGATGCGGGAGCGCACGATCACGATCAGCGGAGCCTCCAAGACGTACAGCGTGACCGGCTGGCGCATCGGCACGATCGTGGCTCCCTCCGGGGTCACGGATGCGATCCGCAAGGTACACGACTTCCTCACCGTGGGGGCGCCGGCGCCTCTGCAGGAGGGGGTGGCCGCGGCGATCGAGACCCTCGGGCCCGAGTACTACGAGCGGCTGGCCGCCGACTACCGGGTCCGGCGCGACGTGCTGTACGACCGCCTGCTGGAGGCGGGCTTCCAGGCGGAGCGTCCCCAGGGCGCCTACTACATCCTGGCCGACTTCTCGGAGATCAGCGATCTGCCGGACGACGAGTTCTCCTACTGGCTGACCCGGGAGATCGGTGTGGCTCCGGTGCCGGGGTCGAGCTTCTACAGTGACCCCGCTGCGGGCCGCCGCTTGGTGCGGTTCGCCTTCTGCAAGACCACGGATGTCCTGGAGGAGGCCGCCGAGAGGCTGGCAAGCCTCCGGGAGCGGGCCGTTCCGGGCCAGCCGCTCGGTATCTCGCGGATGCGTGGAGGCTGACGCTGGCATGTCTGTGACGCCCACGCTGAAGGAGCGCTTCGAGGACCGCATCCACATCCGGCTGCCGGCACGCCACAATCCGCAGCTTGCCGCCATTGTGGAGCGCGTCAACGAGAGCGACGAGCTGTACGCGCTGTGGGTGGTCGCCAACGTGAACGCGGTGGACCGGCTGAACATCTCGGACCACGGCCCGGTCCACGTGCAGATCGTCGCCAACTCCGGTCTCCGGCTGCTCCGCCTGCTGAGCAATGCCGGCGTGGTGCCGAGCGTCGTGGAGGCGTACGGCCTGGCGCCGACCGATGCCGAGGTGGTCGTCTGCCTCGCCGCCCTGCTTCACGACGTCGGAATCGCCATCCATCGCGATGGCCACGAGGCCTTCTCCCTCTTCATCGCCCGCCCGATCTTGCGCGACCTTCTCGCCGGGGTCTACGAGGGCCCGGCCGCGGAGATCCTCTCCTCGGAAGTGCTCAACGCGATCATCTCGCACCGGACCGGCGGCCGGCCGATCACGGTCGAGGGCGGCGTGCTGCGCATCGCGGACGCCCTGGACATGGCGCAGGGCCGATCACGCATCCCGTTCCAGGCCGGCTCGGTCAGCATCCACGCCGTCTCGGCGGCCGCGATCGAGGCGGTGCACATCGAGCGCGGAGACGAGGTCCCGGTCACGATTCGAGTGGACATGACGAACTCTGCGGGCGTGTTCCAGGTCGATCAGCTGCTTCGCGAGAAGCTTCGGGGCTCCGGCCTCGAGGAGCACATTCAGGTCGAGGTTCACATCGAGGGAGAGACGGAGAAACGCTTGGTCGAGCGCTTCCGTCTATAGAACAGCACGTTGGGCAGCCAAGCAGGTTTCTCGGTCAAGAGGAGAGGAGTCGGAATGCGGAGCATGCGAAAGGGGAGAGCGCGTGCGCTGATCGCCTGCCTGGCGCTCCTGACCGCCGCCTGCTCGCGGCAGGCCGTGGTCGGCTCGTCACCCGGCGCGCCCGGAAGCGGCGGCTCCGTCGAGGCGACGCTCCGCACCGACCTCGAGAGCCTTCACGCTGCCGAGGGACGCTATTTTGCGGCGAACGCCCGATACACGAACCAGCTTGAACAGCTGGACTTCTCGGCGAGCCCGGGTGTGGATGTGAGCATCATTCAGGGAGATCGGAGGGGCTACTCCGCGATCGCCACGGGGGACGGCCACGAGTGTGTGGTGTTCGGTGGGGAGGCGAGACCCCCGAGAGGTTACGTGTCGCAGCCAGGGCGGGTCGGCTGCCGGCCATGAGCCGGCTCGCCACCTTCGCTCGCCGCCGCGGCGTGGTTCGGCTCCGGGTCCCCGCCTGCCGGCGCGGT
>DAOVWI010000092.1 GCA_030636765.1 Gemmatimonadales bacterium | reverse complement strand
TGCCTGCGGCAGGTAGTTCATGTGGAGCGTCTGCTTCGCCCCGTAGATGCAGCCCGTGACGCAGTAGCCGCTGCCGACGCACCCGACCACCGCGTAGCGGCACCGTTCGCAGGAGTAGCCGAGCCTCTTCATCATCAGCGAGAAGACCAGGCCCGTCTTCGGGATCCTGTCGCGGTCGAGCTGCCGAACGCGCAGCATCTCTTCCGCCAGCTCGTAGTGTGGATCCAGGGCCGCCCGATCGACGCCGGTCGGCCAGATCGGCCGGCCCGACCCATCGGTTTGCTCGAACGCGAGAGTGGGCGCGCGTAGGGACACCATCTCGTAGAAGCCCGAGCCCCCGCCCAACGCCTCCGCGTACGTGAAGTTGATGTTCTCGCCGGAGAGCCCCTTCAGGTACTTCAGCAGATACCTCGGGTCCTGGGTCTGCTTGAAATCCGCCGGGCCTTTGAGGAGAGGTCCCTTCTCGAGCACCGTGACCCGGAGGCCGGCGCGGCTCAGCCGAAGTGCCGGGGCCGCGGCCCCGAAGCCGCTGCCGATGATCAACACGTCCGACTTAATCGTTTTCATCCGTCCTCGGTCGCCGGTCAGGCGTAGTTGCCGTCGGCCGTGAGGCGGCGGGCGAAGTAGCGTTCGGGGGCCGGGTAGGTCTGTTCCGCGAGTGGGAGGATCCCCGACGCGCCGTGGAAGTCGATGAGCTCGCAACCGCCCGCGTCATCGTAGATCCCCGCGTAGCAGGAGATCTGGGCGAGGAAGATCGCGCCCTCGTACAGTCGTCTCGTCGTCTTGTCAGCGGAGAGCGCGTCCTGAAGGATCCGGATCCGCTGCCCGGCGTCGAGGTCGCTGAACAGCTTCGTGTCGAAGAGCCGATCGGCGCGCTCGCACAGGTCGTAGATCAGATAGCCGCGGTACGGGGTGAGCGGGTAATAGTCGTCCTCGTAGACGCGAATCAGATCCGGGGTCGTGGCCCGCGCGCCGGGGATCACCGTGGTCACGAACGCTCGCAGCACTCGATTGCCGATGTCCGGATCCGTGTCGTACCTGTGGGGATACATGGCGAGGCCGATGCGCAGCGGTGTGCAGCCAGCCGCGAGCCCCGCCGTGAGCCCGGCTCCCACGACGGCCATTCGCCGCACGGCCTCGCGGCGTGACACGTTCGGTGCGGATTGGGGCGTGTGGGTCGAGCTCATCCGGTCCTCCTGGCTTCCGCGCACTTCTCGCGCGGTCAGGAGAACGGTCGCCGGGTGCGGTCAAGCGCCGATAAAGCGGAGGTAGGGGCCTGTGTGTTGGTGGTGGGCGTAGGTCGGGGCGCGAGGCCCGCGCGTGAGGCTTGGGAACAGCCTTCTAGCTCTGGGCCTTCTGCCTGAGGCGTTCCGTCTGGCCTGCGGTGAGCATGTCGCGGGCGATCACGTCACGGACGATGCGCGCCACGAAGCTGTAGCCCCTGGGATCAGCGGTTAGCCACCGCTGCCACTCGAGCTCATCGAGCGCCTGGAAGAGGGCTTCCTCGCCCAGTGTCGTGGCGCGAGCCAGGGTCGAGACCTGCACCCGCTCGTCCAGGACCGATGCGGCTTTGAGGACACTCTGCGCGGCCGGCTGCAATCGGCGGAAGCCGATCCGAATCGCGGCCACGACCGAGTTGGGGAGCTCGGCCGGGAGAGTTTGGTCGAGCGTCCGGTAGGCCTGCGGCCAGCCGGCCTGCTCATCGCCCAACTCGAGGCCGAGGCGGACCGCGTTCAGGATCTCCACCGCGAGAAGGGGTAGCCCGGCGGAGTCGGCCTGAAGCCGCCGGACCAGGCGATGGATCTGGTCTTTGGTGTAGGCGGGAAGCGTCCTACCTACGAGCTCGAACAGCGCCTCACTGGCCAGAGGCTCCAGGGCGATGGCCGCTCCGGGGTGATCGCGGCCCACGCGGGAGCGGAGCTCGTCCAACTCCTCCGAGCGCGGATGGGGGGCGTGAGCGAGCAGGAGGGCGAACGGAAGCCGGTCCAGGTCGCGCACCGCACCGGTCAGAGCGAGCGCCGACTCCCGGTCCAGCCACTCGGCATCGTCCACGAACGCCACGATCGGTTGCTCCTCGGCGGCGGCGCGCAGCACGTCGCTGAACGAGCGCCCGAGGGGCGCGGGGGTCGCCCCGTCGATCTCCTTCGAAAAGCGCTCTTTCCACTCTCCCGCCGCTTCCGCGATCGCGGCCAGTGCCGAGGCGGGAACTCCGACGAGGCCCGGCGCCTCGATGAGACCGGCCCGGCAGAGCGCGATGAGGCTGCCGTACGGCGTGTCTCGGTCCGGCGGAACCGCCCGCACCCCGACCACGACGGCGCCCCCCAATCGGGCGCGCGAGAGGATCTCCTCGGCCAGGCGGGTCTTGCCTGCGCCGGCTTCGCCCTCGATGAACACGACCGTGCTCTTCCCGCCTCGGTAGCATGCGGTCAGAGCTTCGAGCGCATCGTGCAGCTCGGCCTCCCGGCCGATCAGCGGTGCCCGCTTCGCGGATGGCTCCTCCTGCGCCACGGCCTTCGGGAGTCGCCACGTACGCTCGCGGCGGATCCGGTCGGCGATCCGTACCGTCTCCCGCTGGGGCTCGATGCCGAGCTCCCCGGCCAGCCGGGTCTCGAACGCCTGATAGAGGGAGAGCGCCCCCGCCCGGTCTCCGGCCAGGGCGACCACGCGCATTGCGGCCCGCACCGCCGCATCGCTCAGCGGGTCCAGGCCGAGCGCCCGCTGGGCCGCATCGGCGGCGGCCAGCGAGTCGCCCCGGCCAAGGCGCGCCTCGGCGTACCCGACGAGCGCCTCAACCGAGCGCCGGAGCCAGGCCGTCCGCTCGGCCGCGGCCCAGTCCTCGAAATCCGAGGAGTCGGGCACGCCGAACCCCTCGAGGAAGAGGCCCCCGACCAGCCCCGCCGCCGCCTCCCACTCCTCTTCCGCCATCCGGCGCTCGAGATCGTCCGTGTCGAGGACGAGCGCCTCTGGCGAGACGATGACCAGCTCCCCGTCTGAAAACAGCACGTCCTTTCCCGCGAGGCGCCGGATGACCCGTACCGCCTCGTTCAAGGAGTGGCGGGCCGCCTGCTCGGGCTTGGAGCCCCACAGGAGGCCGCGCAGGTGCTCGCGCGTTCGGCGGCGTTTGGGCGACCGGGCCAGGTAGATGAGCAGCGCGAGGTTCTTGCGCCACAGCAGCTCACGTGGAGCCGGAGATCCGTCGACGCTGAGCTCGACGGCCCCGAGAGTCCTGCAGTAAATCAAGGCCCGCACGCCTCGGCACGGATCCGCCGGGCTTCCTCTGCGAGGGGTTCCATCTCCCTCTCTGGCTCGTTCCAAAGGCGGGTCACGGCGGAGGCGTGACGGCAGGCGCTCTCCAGGTCGTCCGTGGCGAGGGCGAACCAAGCCCGCCGGAGCCGGGCGTACGTGCCGAGCGCCCAATCGATCTCCGCCGCCTGGGCGGGACCGGCCGGGAGGCCCTCCAGATCCTCGTTCTCATGCCACACCAGCTCTGCGACCGCGCCGGGCAGATCGCCGTTTCGCTCGAGCCACTCGGCGCGCAGCAGGTGGAGCGCCGAGCGGGCGAACGGGCGCTCCACCTTGCCTGCCGAGTCGTACGCCAGGAGCGGTGCGCTGAGGGCGAGCGCCTCCTCGTAGCCTCCGGCCGAAGCTTCGAGCGCGGCATCCAGCATGGTAGAGAGCCTGGCGTAGCCGGTTTGGCCCGCGAGCTCCCGAAGCCGCTCAGCTCGCCGCCGCGCACGTACGCCGTCACCCGCCCGCAGCTCCACGAGCCCAAGCGTCCAGAGCGCTCGAGCCACCCGACCCACGGCTGCGCCCCCCACGAACGCTTGCAGGGCACGCATCCCCTCCGCCAGCTCGGCCTCGGGAGTCCCGGTGAGGCCCAGAGCGTTGGGGACGACACGCCACTGAGCGGCCTGAAACGCCGCTTCCTCATCGCCCAGCTCTGCGGCCGCGGTAAAGCGGGAGAACGCCTGCCGCGGCCGGCCCATCGTGAACAAGGCGAGGCCCTGGGCCACGAGTCCGGTGGCCCTCTCGCCGGATTCGCTCTCCGGCGCCTCGGCCAGCGTCCGGCCGAGAGCCAGCTCCGTAACGGCCAGATCGAGCGACAGGGCCCGTCGGGCTGAGAGGGCCACCTTGTAGCGGTCGGGGCGGCTCGAAACCGGGAACAACTGATCGCGGTTCTCCTGCGCCCTCTCCGGCTCGAACCGCTCCAGATACGCCTGCTGCCACAGCGCCGGCAGATACACCTCGACCTCCGGCGGGACCGCCGAGACCACGAAGAGCCGGTCGAGCGTGCGGCGCGCCGCCGCGCTGTCCCCCAGCCGGATATCGGCCTGGACGAGGTGGTCGAACGCGGGGGAAAGGAAAGTGTCGATTCTGGCCGCGTGCCGGAGAACCTGCCGCGCGCTGTCCAGCGGAACCTCCCACAGCGGACCGCGATGGAAGAGCTCGTCCCCGTAGATGAGCATGGAGTAGGCATCGCCGGGGTACTCCACGACTATCGCCTCGTAGGTCCGCAGCTGCTGCAGGCTGGGTCCCATGAGCCGCGCCTCCAGGAGCCGCCGGTCCACCCGGCCCAGCTCCCTCGCGGCGGCCGAATCCAGCCCTCGGAGATCGGCGGCGGACGCTGTGATCGTCCAGCGCCTGATGTCGGCGAGACGCCAGCGAGCGAGGACGAAGGTCGAGTCGATGCGAAGGGCATCCGCGTAGTGTCGCTGCGCGGAAGCCCAGGCGCCCCGCTGGAAGGCGGCCTCGCCGCCGAGCAGCGCGCGGACGGCGGCGATGTGGTGTCCGGAGAGCGGCCGGTAGCCGAGCTCCGAGAGAACGACGGCGGGACGCAGCGCCCGAACGATGGCCAGGGCAAGGGAGTCGCCGAGCGCCAGCGGTGGGTCGGCCGCCGGACCGGTCACGACGAAGGTGTGCTGCCCGTGCCCGAGCCGGTCGACCAGATCGACCCGGGCCTCGAAGCGGTCCGGGGAGGTTCGGGCGAGCACGCACCGCAGCGCGCTCTTCGCGCCCAACGCCTTGGCCACCCGAGTCCAGCGGTCGGGGGCCTCGCCGTGCGCCTCCCACCACCGGAAGCTGGTGTTGACGGCCACCTCCCTCAGGTTAGGGATGCCTTGGAGGTTAGAGGCCGCGATGCGTGAGAGGGCATGACCCGCAGCGCTGTCCGCGGGGAGCGCCGTGCTGCACGGCAGAAGAGCGATGTCCGAGCTCAGGTCTGCCGTGACGGGTGCATCCTCCCCGGCACCGCCGCCCGACGAGCGCCAAACGACGGCAAAGAGCACGGGCAGCAGGACAAGCGTGCCGACGGCCGCCCAGCGCCACCGGGACGGTCCAGCATGCGTCTTCTCGAGCGCGGATCGAAACGAGGCAGCGTCCGGCCACCGATCGCTCGGATCGAGGGCGAGCGCCCGCCTGAGGACGGCCGCCGTTGCGGATGAGAGGTCCGTCCAGTTGGCCTGCTCGGGTGCCTCGCCGGGCGGAGGCCGCCGACCCGAGATGGCTTCGCAGAGCAACACGCCCACCGAGTACACGTCCGATCGGGCCGTAACCTCTCCCGCGGCGGCCTGCTCGGGCGCCATGTAGCCCGGGGTGCCGACGAAGTGGCCGGTGGAGGTCAGCGGTTCCGCGGCATCGTCCGTGCGCTTGGCGATGCCGAAGTCTGCGAGGATGGCGTGGTGGTCGACCAAGAACACGTTGCCGGGCTTGACGTCACGATGGATGACGCCCTCGGCGTGCGCCGCCTCCAGTGCCGACAGGACGTCGACCCCGACGCGGATCGCCTCCGTCTCCGGTAACGGGCCGCGCGTCAGGCGCTCGCGGAGAGTCTCGCCGTCGACGAAGTCCATCACGTAGTAGAAGAGGCCGTCGGCCTCGCCGACGTCGTGAATCGGCACGATGTTGGGGTGGGAGAGCTGCGCGAGGAGGCGGGCCTCCCGCAGAAAGCGCTCCGCGCCGCGCGCCGTCGCCAGCTCCGGCCGAAGCACCTTGATCGCTACGGTTCGGTCCAGCTGGGCATCGTGCGCCTCGTACACGTGCGCCATCCCACCCCCGGCGAACTCGCGCTCGACGGAATAGCGTGGCGCAAGGGCGGCCTGGAGCCGCTCGAGCAAGGTCGTGATGTCGACCTCCCCTGAAGGGGTGCTCGTGGTAGGGTCTTGAGCGGATCCGAAAGCTCGCCTCCTCGTCCCCGCTGCCAACGCAAGCTACGGAGACCCTGATGGAGGTCAAGCCGCGACTCTCCAACGTGGCTGCCGTGCTTATTCAATAGCCTTCCAGGAACAGAGAGGGGTATCCTCCGTATCTTCTGCGCGGACCGGCTGCCGCAGTGCCGGCGCGGCCGGCTCGAGGACGGACCCGCATCGCCAGGCACCGAGCACGGAGAGGCAGCACGAGGCGTATGGAAGGTAGCGAACGAATCGAGGACGCGGTCATCGTGGGGGCCGGCCCCATAGGGCTGGCGTGTGCGATCTCCGCGAGGCGGCGGGGACTGGATCCCCTGGTGGTGGATGCTGGGGCGATCTGTGATGCCATCGTCCGGTATCCGATCGGGATGTCGTTCTTCACGACGCCGGAGCGCCTGGAGATCGGAGGGCATCCGCTGGTCTGCTCCGGCAAGAAGCCGACCCGGGAAGAGGCCCTGATGTACTACCGCGGCGTGGCGCGCGCCGAGGGGGTGCGGGTTCGCCCGTACACGCTTCTTTTCGAGGCGACCCGGGTGGGCGACGGCCTCGAGTGCCGGATGGAGACCCGCCTCGGCCCGGAACGGATCCGCTGCTCGCGCCTGGTGCTGGCCACGGGCTACTACGACCACCCGAACATGATGGGGGTGGCGGGCGAGGAACTGCCCCACGTCCATCACTACTTCGACGAGGCTCACCGCAGCAGCGGCCAGCGGGTGGTCGTGATCGGCGGGAAGAACTCGGCGGTCGAGGCGGCGCTGGAGCTGTTTCGGGCGGGTGCCCGGGTGACGCTCGTGTACCGCAGATCCGAGTTTCCCCCGAGCGTGAAGTACTGGATGGCGCCGGATATCCGGAACCGGATCGCGGCGGGCGAGATCGAGGCGAGGTTCGGGGCGGAGGTGATGGGAATCGAACAGACGTGTGTGATCATCCGCTCGGCCGACGGCAACCGGGAGGAGCTGCTGTGCGATAGGGTCTATGCGCTGACCGGCTACCGGCCGGATTTCGACCTCTTCCGAAGGGTCGGGATCGAGCTGGATCCGGAGACGTGCGCGCCCGCGATGAACCCGGAGACGCACGAGACCAACGTGCCCGGCGTGTACATGGCCGGGAGCATCACGACCGGGTGGGACACCTCAGACGTCTTCATCGAGAACGGGCGCTTCGATGGGGAGAAGATCTTCGCCGACGTTGTTCGAGGTTCTTGAGTCGGCTATTCTATATTGCTGTATTCGAAACTGCTGGAAGGAACGAAGACGATGCGAACAGGCATACATCCGGAGTACAAGCGGACCCTCATCACCTGCGCATGCGGCAGGGTGTCCGAGACACGCGCCACGGTCGACGAGCTGCACGTCGAGATCTGCTCCCACTGTCACCCCTTCTTCACGGGTCGCCAGAAGCTCGTCGACACGGCCGGGCGGGTGGAGCGGTTCATCGCCAAGTACGGGGACGGGCGGGGGACCGAGCCCGATGTGGAGCCCGAGCCGGCCGCCGAGCCCGAGGCCACCGCTGAGCCCGAGCCGGCTGCCGAGCCCGAGCCCGTCGCTCAGGCCGAGGAAACCGCTGCCGAGCCGGCCGCCGAGGAGCTCTCCAGTGCCGAGGCCGCCGACGAGGAGCCGACGGCGGCCCAGACCTGAGGCGGCCGGCCGAAGCCATTCCCCAGCGCCCATCCGATGACTGACACCGCCGACCTTCTCACCAGACAGGTCCGGGAGCGGGCCGCCCGCCAGCACGAGCTGGCGGAGCTCATGGCGACGCCGGCGGTCGCCTGCGACCCCGAGCGGATGCGGGAGCTGGGCCGCGAGCACGCCGAGGTAACCCCGATCGTGGATGTGGGAAGCAAGTATCTGGCGATCCTGGATCAGCTGCAGCAGGCGGAGGAGCTGGCGACGGGCACGGAGGAGCCGGAGCTG
>DAOVWI010000118.1 GCA_030636765.1 Gemmatimonadales bacterium | reverse complement strand
TGCGCTGCCTGTACGCGAGGCTGAAGCGGCCGATGAGCCACGCGTATGCGGAAGGGGCTCCGGATTCCGGTAGCGGCCTGTTGCGAAAAACGCTCACCGACCGTGAAATATCATCACTCATGTCAACATTCTGCGGTTATTGTTCACTGCGGCCGGCTATCTGCGAAAACCGATCACTATCGACCCGGAGCGCAAGGGAGCGTGCGTGCGGGCTCTCTTGAGGAGGCCAATGCCTGACGACCCCAGCTCTGGCTGCCGGACGGCCCGTCCATCGCTATCATGGGCCGCGTGAAGACTCGATCCTTATACGTCCTTCTTGCCGCGTCGCTTCTGCGGGCGGCGCTCGCGAGCCCCGGCCCGGCTCAGGAACCGGACCCGAGCGCCACGGGCGCGTCGGCTGCCGGCGCATCAGCAACACGCGGACCCGCGAGCCCGGCGTCCATGATGGAGGTGTTTCTCATCACGATCGGTCCCGGGCGGCAGGTGTGGGACCGCTTCGGGCACAACGCGATCTGGGTGCGGGACACGCTGCGCGGCATCGACCGCGCTTACAACTACGGCATGTTCTCCTTCGAGGAGCCCGGCTTCCTGCGTCGCTTCGTCCGGGGAGAGATGGACTACTGGATGGCCGGCTTCGATACCGAGTTCATGCTGCGCGCCTATGAGGCGGCCGATCGCTCGATCTGGGTCCAGGAGCTGGACCTGACCGCGGAGCAGATGGAGGAGCTGTACGAGTTCGAGCAGTGGAACGAGCATCCTGAGAACCGCCTGTACCGATACGACTACTACCGGGACAACTGCTCCACGCGGGTCCGCGACGCGATCGACCAAGTGCTGGGCGGACGGCTGCGCGAGTCCGCCGAGGGGGTCGGGACGGGTACGACGTACCGCTCCCACTTTCGCCGGCTGATGGCCCCGGACCCGCTGGTTTACGCGGGAGGGACCTTCGCCATCGGCCCGGCCACGGATCGTCCGATCTCGGTCTGGGAGGAGATGTTCCTTCCGGTTCGCATGATGGAGTACGTGCGCGAGGTGACGGTGCCGGACGGAGAGGGCGGCGAGAGGCCGCTGGTGCGGCGGGAGTTCACGGTCTACGAGAGCACGCTCGGACCGGAGCCCGATGCGCCGCCCGATTGGCTGCTCCAGTTTCTAGCGGTCGGAGCCGTGCTTTCGGGGCTCCTCGTCCTCCTGGGCTGGCTGGGATCGACGCGTGGCAGCGCCCGGTTCCTCGCCGCCCTGACGTCCTCGGCCTGGGCTCTGCTTTTGGGAGTCGGCGGCGCGTTCATGCTGGGGCTCTGGTTCCTGACCGCGCACTGGGCCGGCTACCGGAACGAGAACCTGTTCTTTCTCAATCCGGTCGCGCTGGCGCTGGCTCCCCTCATTCCCTTCGCCGCGATGGGGAAGCGCTGGGCCGGGCGGTGGGCGCGAAGGTTGGCGGCCTTCGTCGCGGCGGTGGCGGTCCTCGGCCTCATCCTCCAGCCCCTGCCCTGGTTCCCGCAGCCGAACGCCGACATCATCGCGGCGGTGCTTCCGCCGACGCTGGCGATGACCTGGGTGGTCCTGCGACTCACGAAAGAGGTCGTGGCGCCACTCCGCGAGCATCACGAACCGCTGGTCGAAAGGACGGGCGGCCCCTCGACCTCGGGATCATCTCAGCAGTGATCGCACATCGCGGGTCGCATCCGCGTGCAGCCGAGCTTCCGACTCGAGACGCTCGCCGTCTACCACGCTAGCCGGCCCGACCACGCGGACCTCGCCCTCGCGGTAGCTCAGCACGACACGGAGCGCCGCTCCTCGACCGAGGCCTTCGAAGTTCTGAGTTGGGTGCACCTGACGCGCGGCGAGCCGAAGCAGGCGCTTGCGACCTCCAACTCGTCACGACGGCGTCTGTAGCGTCAGAGCGACCCGGCGAGGACGATCGGTCCCGTCGGGGCCGACCGGCCGGGGGCGGGCTCTACGGTTACGGCGAGGACATTCGCCCCCAGCCAGAGATCCGCGTCCTCGCTTTCCAGGCGGCCGCTTCCGGCGGGACCCACCGTGAGCGTGCCCGCCGGCGTGGGCGTGTCGCCGCGGATGGCCCAGAGCTGGTAGACGGTGTCGGGCGGAAGAACCGGGAGATCGTGGATAAGGAGCAGTGTTCGGCCCGTCACCGGGTCGATGAACGCGCGCGCCCAGGCGAAGGGTTGGACCTCGGTGCCGCTCAACATCACACTGCTCGCCCCGCGTGATCCAGCTATGCCGAGGGCGGCCTCCGCGCCTTCCAACGAGCGGCGAAGGGAATCGGCCGCGGCTGCCGCCTCCCCCTCGGCGAGAGCCAGAGCCGTCCGTGCGGAATCCAGGCTCGCCTGCATCACAGCGGCCTGGTTGCGGAGCTCCACGTTGCCCAGCCCGAACACGAACGCGAGCGCCGCGGCGAGCCCCGCGGCCGCCACTCCCCACCGGCCCCACTCCGGCCGGATCGGAGTGACCTCCCGGTCCCCCGCCCCCGCGTCCCCGCTCGGTGGACCCTCTGCGGTTGGGGGCTTCTCAGAAGCATCGGCCTCGATCTGGGCCACGAGCCGCGCCCGGAGGGCCTCCGGCGGATCGACCGGAGGCGCCGCGAGAGCGAGGCTGCCAATGACCTCCCGCAATCGGGCCAGCTCGCGCTTGCCCTCGGCGCCGCGCCGCTCCATCTCCGCGCGGAATTCTCGAAGCGCGTCACCCTCGAGCCCTTGCAACAGGTGCTCGATCGCCAGGTCGCGGAAGCGCTCGCCGTCCACGTTCACTCCAATCCGGTGCCGGCCGTACCGGCCCGCTGATCGTGCGTCGGCGTCAGGATCTTCTCCAGCTTCCCGATGCCCGCTCGTATACGGCTCTTCACCGTGCCTAGCGGGGTCTCCGTCGCCCGCGCGATCTCGCTGTGGCTCAGGCCGCCGAAGAAGGCGAGCTCCACCAGCCGGCGTTGCTCGGAAGGCAGCTCCTTGAGCGCCGCTCGGACGCGCCTTCGGCGCTCGGAGATCTCGAGCGCCTCAGCCGGGCTCAGCGGGGCATCCGGCATCACATGCAGCTCCTTGGCCGCGGAGGTCGCCGCCTTGGCCGCCCGAACGACCGCTCCCGCGTAGGAGCGCTCCGAACGCAGGCGATCGACGGCCCGGCTGCGTGAGATCAGCCCGATCCACGTCGCGGGAGTGCCGCGCGTCGCGTCGTAGGCGGCGGCGTTCCGCCACACCGTCATGTACACCTCCTGCGCCACCTCTTCGGCCGCCTCCCGCTGCCCCAGCATGCGAAGCAGCAGGCCGAAGACGTACGGCGCCGTGCGATCGTACAGGCCGGCGAACGCCTCGGCGTCCCGGTCGACGATGCGCTCGATCAATCCCTCGAGCTCACTGGCGGATAGTTGCGTCTCGATCGTGGTCCGTCCTCGATCAACGGTACGGTCGGAGCTGGCGAACGGATCTCCCGGGCTCAGGGGAGCCCGTGGATCACGGCTCGATCAGCCAGAAAGATCGCCCCGCAGTTGAAGACTGTAAAGGCGATCCGGCCGCCCGGCAGGGTGGAACGGCAGCCGCTAGGATTCGTCGAAGTACTCGACACCGTACTCTCTGCCGATGGCCAGCAGATCGGCCGGACTGGCGGCCAACTTCTCCATCAGGCCCTCGATACCGGCAGGTGCGAAGAAGATGAGCATGCGTGCCATCTCCTCAGAGTCGTTCTTGAAGTTGTGCACGATGCCACGTGGGACGTGTAGGAACGTTCCGGTTGTTGCGACATGGCGCTCCCCGTCCACCCTGAAGACGACCTCGCCCTCGAGGATGTAGAAACCCTCCTCCTCCCGCGTCTGGATGTGCGGCGGTGGTCCACCGCCAGGCGGCACGACAGCTTCCATCAGGAAGTAGTGGCCATTGGTTTCCGAGCCCACGGCCAGAAACGAGTATTCGTCACCGGCACCGTGAATGGTCTTCTTCTCGTCGGTAGGCCGGACGATCTTCACGCCACCCATCGGGCGGTCCTCCTGGCTCGAGTTCTCGTCTTCTCCATAGGCGTCCATGTCACCAGAAAAAAGGGACGGTCCCAAAAGCGAAAGAGGCGATCCCGAAGGAACCGCCCCACCTTGCCCGCAGAGGCCGCCTCGAGGATTCCGCCGCTCTACTGCGGCGTCAGATCCATGGCTTCGACCACTCTCGTGAACGGGATGTTCGCCGCCTGGTTCACTTCACTAACGGCATCAGCGTTCTCCGCCTCGAACAAGCACATGCAGTGCGCTTCCTCCGGGACGAACATGCTTCGGATGTAGCGGACTGGCTTGCCTTCCTGTGTGAACTGCTCGCTGGTCTCGATCGCCGCCTTCTGAGCTGCTGCCAACTGGTCGGTCGTGACGCCGGGCAAATCCCGGTCAACCATGAACACGGCCATCATGCCACCTCCTTTGGAACTACGGTCCTTGCTCATGAACTGTGGCCTGCATCATAGGCACTGGTGGAACGTGGAGCCATGCACAATCCGCCTCCCGTTCTTGAGTACTCGGGCCCGGGTCATCTCGCACGAACCCTCTGAGATCGCTCCGAGCTCCGCACCGATTCCAAGACAAGCTCTCCCTCCTAGAGCTCCCGCGTCGTCAGCTCCACCCACTTCAGGAGCCTGTACCCTGTGTCTTGTGGGACCGAAAGCTCGTCGATTCTGGTAGCCAACGTATCTGAATCAACGAGACCTTCGACAAGGAGCACTCGGACGAAGCGCCGGTCCTTGTCACGGAACGCTACGAGCTTACTGGCTGCGAGATCATGGACCTCGAGACAGTATCCGATATTCCCGTCGGTGTTCGCATTCTGAACCTTAATAGCTCGCTCACGCCATCCCGTCGGCAGCTCGGCAGCCTCCAGTGAGATTCCATGAACGTAGAAGCCGTGTGTGCGGTGAAACGGGGAGAGTTCGCCGAGTACGGCGTCCACAAGATCCAGCTTCTCAGGCAGGTTCTTCAGCGCTACGTCGCACTCGGCTGACTGCCTGAGGGCCTCTGGCGCGTCCGGAAATTGCCCTAGGACTGCCTGAGACCCGAACACATAGAGTTCTTGGTCGCCCGTCACATCGCAGGCGGCCCGAATTGCATGCTCCAACTCCTCCCGCGTCACTCGCCTACCTCCTGGAGAATGCGATCACGTTCGTCCTTTGAAAGTGCGTCCACGAATGGAAGCGTCTGGCGAAGGCGGGTGGCTCGAGGTCCTGTGTCGACAAGAAACTGTTTCAGCCGAGCTATCGAGAGACTATGTAGTAATCGTTCCCACTCCTCGAGCTCGGGCCGCTCACCACTTGAGGCCTGTTGCGATCGGCGTCGGATGTACTCTTGAGCCTTCTCGACGAGGGAGGGATCCTCTGCCAAGCGATCGGCAATCGCCTTGGCGAGAGCAAGGCTGCGCTGATCGTGCTCCAAGTGCGTGTGGGATCGCTCCGAGCTGCGTCCGGCACTCTTTCTCGGGTGGAGTGAAAGCGGAGGAGGGCCAGTAAGTATCATGACGTCCTCAAGCTCGGTGAGCTGCTGGTTCGGCGCCGATTCGAGGTCTGCCACCGTCCAGCCCCGAACGTCTGTAATCACGTCGTGCGCCATCATCAGCTCAGCGACGGAGCGCTGAAGTCGCGTGACGGTAGCCTCGACGTTCGACGGGCTCGTCAGAACGCCAATCTCGAGAGGATCGCCTGGCTTGTCGCGCCCTCGAGCTACTTGGCCTTGGATCCAAGCAGCCTTCGGGGTGGGGCTAAGCTGATCGACTACCTCTCTAAGCTGGAGAATCAGCTGGTCGAACCTTTCGCTTTCTGCTTCAAACAGGGCGACCAGGTCGGGGACGAGAGAGTGCTGCCTTCGCAGGCGCACTGGTCGCCGCATGCCTGTCCCGACGCCTTCGACGATCCCGAGCCGCTCCAAATTGGCCAAGGCACGGCGCACTCCGGACTCGTTTAGGTCCGCCCGGCGAGCAAGCTCTGCTCTGCCGAGCGGCGTGCGGGTTTCACTCAGACATCTTAGCAAGCGAACGTTCGCTTCTGTCCCCAGCGTGTAGTTAAGCGGTGCTCGAAGGGCACTTTGTCTCTCCGATGTGGGACGCATGGTTTTCACTTCGCTCCTTGGGGTAGCCAAACGGTCACCGTATCGGCCGGTAGTATAGTATCGCTAGTGGTACTTTAAGCGTGCTATCGATACTATAGTAGCGATTCAGGTATTATAATACCGTTTCGTGGCGGGAGCAATTCCAGAGCGGACCCCGAGGCTCGCGTCGGAAGGAATTACCAGTCCTACAGGATCACTTACGGAGTGGGCGAAGCAGGATTCGAACCTGCGACCTCCTGCTTGTAAGGCAGCGGCACCACTGTTTTTCTAACCTCTTGTCGCAGTAGGGGATAACCCACAGCAACCCGCGTCACACCTGCGTTGCTGCCATACACTGTCTTGCACCGACTTGCATGTTTCCCCCACCCAGTTACCTTGTTTCTGTGCACTCTGTGTGCACTTGGAGGCGTGAGACCTCCTGCCCGAAAGGCCGGAGCTCTCCTGTTCACGCAGGAGACAAAGGGGGAATCGTGGCACTCACCAAGAGGCAGATCGACGCGGCGGAGGTTCCCTTCTTCCAGATCGAGATCAGCAGGGCGCTCTATCTCTGCCGCCCCCACTTCGACGAGGAGACGCTTCAGATAGACGAACGACGGCTGAAGGACCTGAACGCGAAGATTTGGGGGATTCTGGAGACGACCGCCGGGAACCTCTAGGAGCAGGTACTCTTGAGCTGGGTCCACCAGTCCCGCCCGTTTATTCCATCCGCACGGCTATTTGATCTA
>DAOVWI010000026.1 GCA_030636765.1 Gemmatimonadales bacterium | reverse complement strand
TGGTCGGCGCGATCGTCACGTCCTCGTCGATCTCCGCCGCCGCGACCCTCGGCGTGGCTGGCCTCGCCATCTGTTCCGGGGGCGGCGGGATCTGCACGTCGGGCGGTAGCTCGATCGCCTCCAGCTCTCCCTGCGCCGCCGCCAACGGGTTGGCATGCAGCCTGGGGAAGAGCGAGAACAGGGCGAAGTGGACCGCGACGGCCCCGATGAGCCCAACAGCCAATGTGGTTCGGTAGGACTGCTTGAAGGTGTCGTTGGCGGTCCGTGCGCTCCTCATCATCGTCATCCCCCCCTCCCGTCGTCCCCTGTCCCTTACCGAAGTATGACACAGTTTCCCCTCACAGGGTTGTAGAAGGGTGAACGACGAAGGAGCGCCGCTGGTTTCGCCGATCTCGTAAGAACCCGTTGTTATGTGATATGCACCGCTAAGGTGCCGAAGTCTGGCAATCGACGGCCGAGCACGCCGCCGCCATCGGTTGGAGCTCCTTCCCGACCCTCGGTGAAGGAGGAGAAAGCCCGCTACTCGCCCCGCGCCAGGTAGGCCCGCGCCGCCAACAGCTCCGGCCGCTCGGTGTCGGCCTTCTCCATGAGCGCGGCTAGCTGCGCGTAGAACCGCCGGGCCGCGGCCGCATCTCCGGACAGGTCGGCCGCCCGCGCCGCCCCGTACAGGCTGCGGGCCCGGTTGGGATTGCGATCGAGCGCTGACTGGAACGCGGAAAGCGCGTCGGCCGGCCTCCCGACCTCGAGCAGCAGCTCACCTTCCAGCTCACGGGCGGGCAGGATCCGGCCCGCCGTGTTCGAGAGGTCCTCCGTCCGCTCCTCCAGCGCACTGGCCGCCGCGGCCACACGGAGGGCCTCCCCCTCATGGCCCTCGGCCAGCGCGGCCCAGGCGGACGCCGCCAGGCGCAGGATCTCGACCTCCGCCGCAGCCCACTCGGCCACGGCAAGCCCCTTTCGGGCATAAGCGTCTCGAATCTTCGCCAGGGCGGCCAACTCCTCTCGCGCGAGCACCGGATTCCGGCTTCTCGCCGCACCAAGCGCCCGAGCGAAGCGGATCACGCCCTCGGCGGGGCGATCGTACGAGATGCGTATGACCTCGAGCCGGGTCGCTTCCTCCCACTCCCCGCGCTCGAGCGCGTACCTCGCCGGGATCAGGGCAAGCTCGTAGCGGTCCGACCAGCCCTCGGCTTCCTCGACGAGGAGCCAGGCAGCCTCATCGCGCCCCTGTTGGAGGTAGGCGTTTACCAGGTACTCCGCCGCGTGAGCGCCCCTCGCCAGCTCCATCACGCTCAGGTTGGCGGCTATCGTCTCGTCCCACATCCCGAGCCGGGTGAAGATGTGCGAGGGCATGTGCCGGGCGTGCGGGGAGGCCGGCGCGATCGCCGCGTAGCGACGCGCCGCCTCCAGCCCGTGCGCCGCCAGCTTCGGAGAGTCGTTCGCGTGGATGATATAGTGCGTGACCCCGGGGTGGTTCGGCATCTCCGCCACGAGCGGCTCGAGGAGGGCGGCGGCCTCTTGCTGCAGGGCGAACGTGGTGTCGTCCGCCGGAGCGATCGCGATCAGTGAGAGGGCGTAGAAGATCCGCGCTTCGGGATCGCCCGGGTTCCGCTCCCTGACTCCCTCCATGGCCTCGCTGTAGCGACCCATGCGGGTGTCGTGGTCCACGCTCTCGTGCTCCGCGTAGAAGGCGCCGATCGCGGCGATGTAGTCCCGCTCGCGAGCCGTCGGGGCGCCCAGCTCCGCCGCCCGCTCGGCAGCCGCCCCTCCTGCCTCGAGGGCCTGCCCGGTCGGCGGGAGCCAGAGCTGGTGCAGGTGGGTCATCGCGATGCCCCAAAACGCCATCGCGCAACCCGGATCCGAGAGCACGGCCTTCTCGAAGGCGCTCCGCGCAGGCGTGTACCCGAAGGAGTAGAGCAGCGCGATCCCGCGGTCGAAGTGCGCCCTCGCCTCCGCGCTGCAGGAGACCGCGAAGACGACGTCGCCCAAGTTATTCCGGCCTCCGGAGGGCGGCGCGTCCTGACCGGCCATGGTTTCCGCGCTGAAGAGCATGCCTGCGGCGGCCAGGATGCCCGCCGAGAGATATTTCCGTGCCGAATCCCGCATCCTTCCTCCCGGGCGATACTCCGTTCTCGTGCGAACCGACATTTGCGGGTAAGATAGGGTGTTCGGTTCGGGCCGTGCGACGGAGCACCAGATGGAGCCCGAACGGTGCGTGCGACGCAACATCAACAGGATCGAAATCGATGACGAGTGCAAGGGCTCACCTACGAATGACCACCGCAGTGGCGCTTGGCGCGGCTCTGGGAGCGGCGTGCGCGAAGACCGACGACAGCAGCGCGGTGGATTCCGTCGCGCCGGGCCGCATCGAGATCGATGTCAGCCCGGAGGCAGCCGCAGCCCTGGCCACGATCTCGGCTGACGGGTTGGCCGCGGACATCCGCATCCTGGCGTCGGACGAGTTCGAGGGCCGCGGACCGGCCACGCCCGGCGAGGAGAAGACGATCGCGTACCTGCGTGAGGAGTTCGCGGCGATCGGCCTCCAACCCGGCAACGGCGACAGCTGGTTTCAGAACGTCCCGATGATCGCGATCACGGCTGAAGAGGTGAGCCCGCTCGTCGTTTCCGGAGAGCCGGGCGTCGTTTCCGGAGGGACGGGCGTCGGCAATTACACCTACGAGCAAGACTTCATGGCATGGACGAAACGGGTCAGCGAGTCGGAGGAGGTGGCAGAATCCGAGCTCGTGTTTGTGGGTTATGGCGTCGTCGCGCCGGAATACGGCTGGAACGACTACGAGGGCGTCGACGTCGAGGGGAAGACGGTCGTCATGCTGGTCAACGACCCGGGGTATGCCACCGAGGACCCCAACTTGTTCAGCGGCCGGACGATGACCTACTACGGCCGCTGGACCTACAAGTTCGAGGAAGCCGCCCGTCAGGGGGCGGCCGCCGCCTTCGTGGTGCACGAGACCGCGCCGGCCGGCTATCCGTGGGAGGTCGTCAGCGGGAGCTGGTCGGGACCCCAGTTCGACCTGGTCCGTCCGGACGACAACATGTCCCGCGTCCGGATCGAGGGCTGGCTTACCGTCGAGACGGCACGCAACGTCTTCGCTCGGGCCGGCCTCGACTACGATTCGCTGAAGGCGTTGGCTTCGAGCGGCGAGTTCGAGGCGCTTCCGATGGGTCTCCAGGCCTCTCTTTCGATCCGCAATTCGTTTGCCCGCTCGGATTCGCGCAACGTGCTGGCAACCTTGCCGGGATCCGATCGGGCCGACGAGTACGTAATCTACTCCGCGCACTGGGACCACCTCGGGCGCGACCCGTCGCTCGAGGGTGACCAGATCTTCAACGGGGCGCACGACAACGCGACCGGCACGGCCGGTCTTCTCGAGCTGGCCAGGGCCTTCGCGTCTCAGGAACGGCCTCCGAGCAGATCCATCCTCTTTCTGGCTGTGACCGCCGAGGAACAGGGCCTCCTGGGGTCGGAGCACTATGCGGCCAATCCTGTGTTCGGGCTGGAGAAGACGGTCGCTCTCATCAACATGGACGGCCTCAACAACTACGGGCCGACCGAGGACATCATCGTGGTGGGGATGGGGATGTCGGAGCTCGACGACTACCTGGACGCCGCAGCGGCCACACAGGGCCGGAGCCTCACGCCGGACGCCGAATCGGAAAAGGGCTACTACTACCGCTCCGACCAGTTCAGCTTCGCGAAGCGAGGGGTGCCGGGTCTCTACACCGACGAGGGAACGGTCAGCCGGGAGCACGGGCCCGAGTGGATGAAGGAGCGGAAGGCGGCGTATACGGCAGAGCGCTACCACAAGCCCGCGGACGAGTACAGCGAAGATTGGGACCTGCGGGGTGCGGTCGAAGACCTCCAGCTTTTCTTTCTCGTAGGCGACCGGCTGGCGAACGGGACGGAGTTCCCGAACTGGCGGGAGGGATCGGAATTCCGGGCGATCCGGGACTCGACGCTTGCGGGGGGAAGCTAGCGCGCCTCCGGGCCGCTCTCCCAGTTCTGCACGCTGGAGATGTTCGCCACCCCCCAGTCGTGTCCGTTCCAGCCGTCAAACCCCTGCCACTTGAAGGCCCAGAAACCGGTCGCCATGTCGCTGATCACGATCAGGCCGTCCGCGTTGCGCACGTCCACCCCGAACGCTCCGTTGCACAAGTTGTCGCTGCAGAAGCCGACCTTGTGGGCGCCATCGTACGTGTCGTAGTAGGCGACCGTGTAGGGGTTCTTCGGATCTCGCATGTTGAAGATCTGCAGGCCGTCCTCGTAAGCGGAGACGAAGACGTACGGCCACCGGACCTCGTGGTTGTGTGAGAGGTTCTCCCAATTGGCGGTCCAGGCGGAGATCGGCATCCGGATGTTGGCCACCTCCCCGTCGAGGGCCGGCTTCAGGTCGAAGAGCCGGAGCGGCGCGTATTGGTACTCCGTCTCCGTCACGATGAAGCGGCCGTCGGGCGTCGGCGTGATCGTGTGTCCCCACAGCACCCCCGGGACGCCGGTCACCGAGGCGAGAAGGTCAGGCGCTTCCAGGTCCGTGATGTCGTAGACGTAGTATCCGCCCGCGCCTCCCCCGTAGAAGCGGTCCTGACCGCTCTCGGGATGGTACGCCGCGTAGAAGTCGTGCCATCCGGAGAAGCCCAGGACCTCGCTCACCGGGTTCTCGGGAACCCGCAGCTGAGCCACCAGCGCGGAGCTCTCCTCCCCGTCCAAGAACTTGGCCATGTCGTAGACGTTGGCGTGGTCACCCCTCGTCGTGACGAAGAGCAGCGGGCGACCGTCCGAGTGCTTGTACATGTAGATGTTGTGGAAGCCGACCAGTTCCTCCGGATACCGGATCCGCCCGACCTCGCGGACCTTCGAGGGATCCGGAAGCCCCGTCACGTCGAAGACGACCGCGCCGACGTCGGCGTCCGGGGTTCCCTGCTGGAATTGGAACGCCTGCACGAGGTAGTATCGGCCGTCGTGCTTGAAGTACTTGGCATCGGTGGCGCGCCCCCGGTGGAGCGCCGCGTTGTCGATTTGCCACGTCATCAGGACGGCGGGCCGGCGCGGGTTCGTCAGATCGACCACCGTGAACCCGAAATCCTCCCGGCGGGACACGTAGGCGAACGGCCGGGAAAGCTCCTGCTCGATCTCCAGATCCGACACCGTCGTGGGTCCGCCCAGCGGCAGGTGGGCGAGCACCTCGATGTTCGGCGTGCCGCGCGGATCGATCGGCTGCTGAGCCTGGACGTTGCCGGCCAACGCGGCGGCCAGGCCCAGCGACAGGGCACACGGCCGGCTCATGGAGATCCGGGCCCGTTGTCCCAATCTTGAACGCTGGAGACGTTGGGCACGCCCCAATCGTCCCCGTTCCACCCATCGAAGCCTTCCCACCGGAAGACCCAGAACCCCGTCTCGGAATCGCTGATCACGATCAGGCCATCGGCGTTCCGCACGTCGACACCGAACGCGCCGTTGCACACTCGGCCGGAGCACAGGCCCACCTTGTGGGGACCGTCGTACGTGTCATAATAGCCGACCGTGTAAGGGTTGTTGGGGTCGCGCATGTTGAAGATCTGGAGCCCGTCCTCGTAGGCGGAGACGAACACGTACGGCCAGCGGATCTCGTGATTGTGGGAGAGGTTCTGCCAGTTCGCGGTCCAGGCCGAGATCGGCTGGCTGATCGCCGACACTTCGCCGTCCAGGGCCGGCTTGAGGTCGAACAGGCGCAGCGGAGCGTACTGGTACTCCGTCTCCGTCACCAGATAGCGGCCGTCGGGCGTCGGGGTGATCGTGTGGCCGCGCGTCACGCCGGACACCCCGACCACCGACGCGAGGAGCCGCGGATCCGCCAGATCGCCGATGTCCAGGACGAAGTAGCCGCCGACGCCCCCGCCGTAGAACCGGTCCTCTCCGCTCTCCGGGTGGTAGCCGACGAAGAAATCGTGGTAGGCCCGGCCGAACCCGGCCGCGGCGATCGGATTGTCGGGCAGCTCGATCTCCGCCACGAGGGCCTCGTCCTCATTCCCGTCGACGAACAGGCCCATGTCGTAGACGTGCACCGTCGGTCCCTGCGTCGTCGCGAACAGTAGCGGGCTGCCGTTCGAGTGCTTGTACATGAAGATGTTGTGGAAGCCCCCCGGCCGGTCCGGCACTCGGATCCGGCCCACCTCCTTCACCTTGGATGGATCCGGCAGCTCCGTGACGTCCACCACGACGGCGCCCAGGGCCGCGTCCGGGCTCCCCTGTGCGAATTGGAGCGACTGCACCAGATAGTAGCGGCCGTTGTGCTTGAAGTACTTCGGGTCCATGGCACCGTTGCCGCGATGCAGATCCGCGTTCTCGATCCGCCACCGATAGATCACCTGCGGCCGACCCGGATCGGCGAGGTCGACGACGTCGAAGCCGTATTCGCCGAACGCCCGCGCCACGTACGCGTACGGCCGGGACATCTCCTGCTCGACCTCGACATCGGTGACCGAGAAGCCACCTCCCAGCGGCAGGTGCGCCAGCACGGTGATGTCATCGCTGCCTCTAGGCGGAGAGACCTCCCTGCCCAAGCCGTTCTGCGCACGCGCGTCGAGGGCGCCCCCGGCCAGGAGAAAGGCCGCGGCCGCTACGCCTACCCTTCCCCGCATTAGTTGCTTGCCTGCGCCGAGGGGACACGGTCGGCGCCCTCCGGGCCGTTCTCCCACTCCTGGGCGCTGGAGATGTTCGGCACCCCCCAGTCGTGGCCGTTCCAGCCGTCAAACCCCTGCCACTTGAAGGCCCAGAAGCCGGTCGCCAGGTCGCTGACCACGATCAGGCCGTCCGCGTTACGCACGTCCACCCCGAACGCTCCGTTGCAGACCCGGTCAGAGCACATGCCGACCTTGGGCGGGCCGTCGTACGTGTCGTAGTAGGCGACCGTATAGGGGTTCTTCGGGTCCCGCATGTTGAAGATGTGCAGGCCGTCCTCGTAGGCGGAGACGAAGACGTACGGCCACCGGAGCTCGTGGTTGTGGGGGAGACCCTCCCAGTTCGCGGTCCAGGCGGAGATCGGCAGCCGGATGTTGGCCACCTCGCCGTCGAGGGCCGGCTTCAGGTCGAAGATCCGGAGCGGGGCGTACTGGTACTCCGTCTCGCCCACGATGTAGCGGCCGTCCGGGGTCGGCGTGATGGTGTGCCCCCACGTCAGGCCCGGCACGCCCGTGACCGATGCCAGCAGCTTCAGGCCGCCCAGGTCCGTGATGTCGTAGACGTAGTAACCGCCTGCGCCCCCGCCGTAGAACTTGTCCTGCCCGGTCGCCGCATCGAAGCCGACGTAGAAGTCGTGGTAGCCGCTGATGCCCACCTCGTTGACAGCCGGCGATTCCGGCACGGCAATCTGGGCGACCAGCCCGTACTCCTCATCCCCGTCCAGGAAGCTCCCCATGTCGTAGACGTTGGTGAACGGCCCGTTCGTCGTCGTGAAGAGCAGAGCCCGGCCGTCCGAGTGCCTGTACATGAAGATGTTGTGAAAGCCGCCCGGGGTGTCCGAGGACCGGATCCGCCCGACCTCTCGCACCTTGGAGGGGTCCGGGAGACCGGTCACGTCGAAGATGACGGCTCCGAGGTCGCCGTCCGGGCCGCCTCCCTGGAACTGCATCGACTGCACCAGATAGTAACGATCGTCCAGCTTGAAGTACTTCGCGTCCATCGCCCCCGTGCCGCGGTGCAGCTCGGCGTTCTCGATCCGCCAGCGGTAGATGATCTCCGGGTTGCTCGGATCGGCGACGCTGATCACGTCGAAGCCCGTTTCGAACATCCGGCCCACGTAGACGAAGGGCCTCGAGAGCTCCTGCTCGATCTCCAGGTCCGAGACCGTGAATGGACCGCCCAGCGGAACGTGAGCCAGGACATCGATGTTCGGACTCCCTCTCGATGTCGAGCTCTGCGCGAGCAGGTCGGCCGACTCCGCCCCAGCTATCACGAGGGCCAGCGCGGCGGCCCCGCTGCGAAACGCGGCACCTCGAAAAAAAGTGGCCCCTCGGCCAAACGCGGACCCTCGACAAAATGCGGACACTTTCCTCACCTCTTCCTCCCTTTCCTTGCGCCTCTCTCAGCTCCCCTCCGGGGGCTCGACGGTGAACACCATCTTCATCCCGGCCTCCAGGTGCTCGGCGATGTGGCAGTGCGCGATCCACCGGCCCGGATTCGACAGCTCGAGCAAGATATCGGTGGTGGCCCCCGTGGGCAGCAGAACCGTGTCCTTCCACACGAGGTTGTCGTTCGCCACCCCGTCTTGCGACAGCACGAGGAAGCGCTGCCCGTGGAAATGCATCGGATGCTGCATGGGGTGGAGCACCCGCATCTCATTGTGTAACCGGATCTTGACGATGTCGCCGACCCGGAACCGCCACTCGATATCCATGTTCTCGGCGCCCGTTCGGGCGTCGCGCAGCACCCAGGTCACCTCCCGAGCCGTGGAGACGTAGTTCATGAGCGGCATGGCGTCGTTCCACTCGACGGGCGGGAAGTAGAGCGTGTCCAGCTGCATCATCTGGCGGATCGTGAGGGGGAGATCCCCGGCCCGCAGCGTCAGCGTGAGCTCGTAGTCGGGCGCCCGCTTCTGGTGCGACCGGTACGGACCGAGCTCCGACACGACCTCGGCGACCTCCCTCAGCTCCTCGAACGAGGAGGCGTGATTCTCCCGGACCGCGTCCGCTGACACCGACACGAGGCCCAGCGTGTCGACCCGCGGATAGAAGAGGGCGAAGTAATGGTCGATCGCCTGGATCCTGTTCTCCAGCGCGATCTGGCCCGCCTCGGGAAACCGCACGTCGATCACGTAGCGCTGCGCCGGCGCGAGCACGACGCTGGGGACCCACTCCTCCCGCTCGAACCTCCCGATGTCGGCGCCCACGACTTTCATGCGGGCGTCCCCGAACGCAAGGTTGAAGAGGCGGGTGTTCGAGGCGTTCGTCAGGAAGAAGCGCACGACCTCGTCGCGCTTCACGTCCAGGGCCCACGCCGGCTCCCCGTTCACCAGGAGCACGTTGCCGAAACGCCCCATGAGCGTGTGGGTCGCGGCCTCCCGGCCGTACGGGAAGATCCCGCGCTCGTCGACCAGCAGGTCGTCGAGTACCAGGAACTCCTCACGGTTCGCGGGACCGAAGTACTCCTGGTCGGGCGGCTCGACGAAAATGTTTCCGTACAAGCCCATGTCCTGCTGGATGTCCTCCCTGTGGTGCGGGTGGTACCAGTAGATCCCGGCGTCCCGGAATCGCACGTGATATACGAACCGGCCGCCCGGTGGCACCGGATCCTGGGTCACCCCAGGCACGCCGTCGTACCGGTTCTCCACCCTTACGCCGTGCCAGTGGACGGCGGTCGGGAGGTCGATCCGGTTCGTGAAGTCGATCACGATCGTCGCCCCCTGCGGCACACGGATCAGCGGACCCGGATACTGGCCGTTGAAGGCGTACATCACGTAGCTCCGCCCACCGATCCTGCGGCGCACGAAGCTCGCTTCGAGAGCCAGCGTGTCACCGTCCGACAGCTCGACGATCCGGGAGGGGACGGCCTCCGGCAACGTGATCGGGTCGACTCCGGCATCCGGCAGGAAGGGCGTGACGCTCGGCCTCAGCCTCATCAGCGGCGGAAGCATCGGCATCGAGGTCCTCATCGGGGGCATGCGCCACGCCGCGCCGAGCGTGTCCGGGGCGCCGGGCTCGTCCGCGCGAGCCGCATCGCCACCCCCGGGCCTCGTCTGGGCGACGGCGCTCTCCCCACCACCCATGACCCCAATCAGCAGCACGACGGTACAGAAAGTGGCTGACGACCGCGCCCGGGGCCCACCCTGGCGGGTCGCGTTGCGAGCGCTGTGGGCTCGCCTCAATTGCGAGGATCCAGGCAGGGCTCCGAAGCGAACGGACCGTGGCCGGCCATCGTGTGCATCTTGCCGCTCGGGGAAAGGGCGGAGAAGAGGAACCTCTGGCTCCACTCCACGACGTTGGCCGAGCTCTCAGCGGTGACGAAGACGATGAACTTGTTCCAGTGCACGACCCCGGCCGAGCCCCTCTCGTTCGAGATCGGACCCAAGTTCACCCAGTCGTCGAGGTCGGGGGTCGCCACCCACGTTACGTAGATCTCCCCCGGCCGCTCCAGCAGTCCCCGGACGCTCACCTCCACGTCGTACCGATAGCTGCCCCCGGCCGACACGCTCACCCCGAATGCGGATGGGGCAAAGCGCATCTCGTAGACAGCGCTCGCGCCGCGCGCCCTCCCCGTGGGCGTCATCTCGATGCGGATCGGCTCCAGTGTGGGCGCCCACGCTGCCGAGATGCATGCTGCCGGGGCCGGCGTCGCGCTCGAGGGGGGCACGCGGCCGGCCGCGGCGACCAGTGCGATCGAAAGGGCCGCGAAGCCGATGGCTGGCGTATCTGACATCTCGGCCAAAGTGGGCTCCCATCCGGCCGCTAGCAAGGCAACCTTTCCCCGATCCATGCTGTCCAAACGTGTGACTTCGGCGACATCGGGTGCTCTTTGTGGGGATGGTGGGATGGGGACGTGGAGCTGGTAGCCGGGCATCGAACGCCGAGTTGAAGCGCCCCGCAGGTGGGATCGGATCTCCGAGGCCCCTGTCGGGGCGTTTCTCCATTCTGATGCTATGGACATGTCGCTGCAGAAGAGACTGGACAACGCCACGGCTAGCGAGTCGGCCTCAGGCGCAGCGCAGGCCGGCGTGGCGCGCTCCCAACCACCTGAGCGCGATCCCCAGATGGTAGTTGATCTCCTGCACTGCCGGAGAGTAGCCACCCATGCCCGACCTCAGTTCCAGCAGCTCGTCGATCCAATCCTCTATCTGCCGAGCTGAAGCGCACGGCCCGACCTTCTGCTCTATCAGCGACGTGGCACTCATCTTCCACCTCCCTCTCACTCCCGTCTCACCAGTCCACCCTGTTGGCGGCCGGTTTCACACCCTTCCATCTATGGAAGCGCCGGATCGAGGGTGAGGGTTCCGCAGCTGGCGGCTCAGTTCTCGTTGACGAGCGAATCCAGCCGCCTCTGCCTCGCTTCGGCCGAATCGGCCGCCCGCAGGGCGCCGCGGACACCCTGCGCACCGGGCAGGGCGGACTCGCCGAGGATGCTGTCGCGCTGGCGCTGCGAGAGTGAGTCACGCGCTTGGTCTCCGGGCGGGTCCCCGGAGCAGGCGAAGGCGATGATAGGGAGGACGAGGAATCCCGTCAGCTTGACGGTTTGCCTGAAGCGAGACATGTGCGCTCCTCTTCTGTTAGTAGCCTTCCAGGGCGTCCGCCAACCCCAGCATGGACAGGATGCGCCGCTGCGTGCGGGCCAGAGCCGTCTCGAACGCGTCGGCAGCCTCCCGCGCCCGACCCGCTTCCAGCAGCACCTCGCCCAGCAGCTCGTAGGGCGGCTTGTCGACGAACGGCGGCCCGAATCTCAAGGGGATGGTCTCCTCCAAGGCTGCCGCCTCCCGGAGGAGCTCGATCGCCCGGCCCCATCGCTCTTCCGTCGCCTGGATCGCCCCCTCCAGCTGGATCTCCAGCACGCGGGCCCGAGTCAGCCGGGATGTGCCAGCCGTTGGCCGCTCCTCCAGGTAGGCTGCCAGACGCTCCCGCGAGGCTCGCACGCTCCGCAGCGCTTCGCGAGCCGCCGACGCGTCCCCCCGCCGGGCGGCCGCCAGGCCTGTCGTGAAGGCATAGGTGAGCCGAGGGGCGAAGGCGACGTCGCCGACCGGCACGTCCCAATCCAACACCTCGTCGTCCCAAGCTTCCGCATCGATGATGTACCGGGCACGCATGCGGACGAACGAGTAAGCGCCGGAGTTGTCGGGGTCGAGAGGGTCGCTCAGCGGGCGCCGGACGCTCTCGCCGGCCCGGAGCACCGCCTCCCGGCATGCGGCAAGGCGAGCCTTCGCGTCGGCTGCGCGGCTCTGCTGAAGGTAGCCGTAGACCAACCAGAAGTTGTAGTGGCCGCAGTAGCGCGGAGAGCGGCCCCGTGACTCGAGAGCCGCGTTCATAACGGCCACGGCCGTCTCGTTCGCCTCGACCACTTCATCCCACAGCCCCAAGGCCACGAAGATGTGAGAGGTCATGTGCTGCGCGTGGGCCGCCTCCGGCGCGATCGCTGAGTACGCCCTGGCCGCACGCAGCCCGAGCGGCGCGTGGATCGCGTCGTCGTACGAGTGGATCAGGTAGTGCGCGGCTCCCGGGTGGTTCGGGTGGTCCCGGAACACCTCCTCCGCGACCGCCGCCGCCTTCATGTACGTGGTGAAGTCGCGGCCTCTGTGAGCCGTGCCAAGCAGCGACAGGGCGTAGAACGTCGCCACATCCGGGTCGTCGGGATACGCCTCGTGAAGCCGTCGCATCGCCTCCGCGTACGCGCGATCCCGCTGCTCCTTGCTGCCACTTCCGTACAGGATCTCGATGGTGGCCAAGTACTCCTTCTCGCGGTCGGTCGGAGCCGCGGCAAAGCGTGCCTGCGTGGTCGGGCCGAGGCGATCGAGCACCTCGCGGGCCGCCTGCAGGTCCTGCTCCATCCACACCGGATGGTTGTACGTCATCGCCTCGCCCCAGAAGGCCATGGCGAAAGCCGGGTCTGTCTCCTGGGCCTGGCGGAAGGCCTGCGCGGCCGCGTCGTACTCGAAGCTGTGAAGGAGCGCCAAGCCACGGAGGAAGGCAGCCTGGGCTGCCGGAACCCCGGAGTTCGAGAACTCTACCTCGCCCACTCGCGATGTCTGGGCGATCGCGGCACCGGGGCGCGTCACGGCAAGCGCCAGGAGAAAAGTCCAGGATCGGATCGAACGCGGGATCCAGCTCGTGCGCATGGCGATTGCTCCTTCGGTTCACGGCGTGATCGTTGTAGGCCGATGTGAACAATCGGACCACAGCGAGTATACTGGTTGATGGGCGGAGCCGTCCCCCACCCGTCTGAGAGGTAATGCAGTGCTTGCAGGATCGCGTGGCTTCCAGCGCCGTAACTTCTTCCCTTTCAGTGGGTTGTTGGCTCTGTGCGCGTGCGCGTCCGCAGGGGCGCAACCGGACACGCTCGACGAGGGACCATCGCCGGCGGAGGCCGAGGCAACGGAAGCTCAGGCCGAAGCTCGGGAAGCCGCCGGCCCGGCTCGGGCCGAAGCGCCGGAAGCGCCCGAGCCCCGACTGCCGCTCTATGCGGTCGGTGAGTGGACGGGCGTTCTCGAGCTCCCGAGCGGCCAGTCCCAGAACGTGGTGATGGCGCTGCGGGACGATGGCGGGCCCGGTTTGGATGTCGGGCGTGCGCTGTACGCGAGCCCCACGCTGGCCTGCAGATACTCCCTGACGCTCTCGTCGGACGATGCCCTGTCCCCGGACCATGCCCTTGCCCTGGACCAGACGCTGGTGGAAGGGGCCTGCATCGAGCGTGGTCACGTCGTGTTGCGACCGCTGGGCGACGGGCTGCTCGTCGGAGAGTGGTTCCGTCCCGACGGCACCCGCTGGCTCGCGGCGGGGCTGGATAGGAACCGGTCGGGCTACTTCGTGATCCTGGACAGCTACCGGAGGATACCCGCTCAGGTGAACCAGCAGGTGACGTTTTCGGGAGTTGCCGCAGGGCAGCACACGATCGAGCTGTACGGCCTTCCAGCGGGCTGCTCAGTGGTCGGATCCAATCCCCGCGTTGTGACCGCTTCGGAGGGCGGGATCATCGACACGAAGTTCCAGGTCGTCTGCCCGGAAGACGAACCGACGGCGCGCACCCCCTGAGGCCAGGGAGAGGCAACCCGTCACCCACCGGTGGGCTCCTCCGGTTCGCCTCGCCGAACCGCGTACGTGGTGTGGTCGTCGGTGTACCGAACCTCCCACTCCGGCCTCCGGCCGATCACCGCGAGAAGCCGCGCCTGTCGCTTGTTGTCGATGAGCAGCCCGTCAAGATCATAGCGGCGCACGAGGGTGTCGAGCAGCAGCCCTGCGCCGAGCCGCTGATAATCCAGCCACTGCTCCACGGGATACAGCTCGATCCTCGTATCGATGAACACCGTGCGCTCGGGCGCCGCCCACATCAGGTAGGAGCCGTAGCCCTCCGATTGGAAGACGCGCGCCGGTGGTGAGGGATCCTGGCGGAGGAAGCGCACCGCGTTCACGGGCGTGCTCGCGGAGATGACGTTCCTCAATCCGGGAGGGAGGGCCAGGCGTGGCTTGAGCCACGGCAGGACGGCGAACGTCAGGAGGGCGAACGCGGAGAGAAAGGCGATGTTCAGCGTCCGCTTCCCCTGCCCGCCGCCGAGCGAGCGATCTCTCGGCCGAGCGAGCGATGCAGCCCTCGGCCGGACAAGCGATGCAACCTGCACCACAAGCAGGGGGGCGGCGGCAAGGCCAAACCACACGGCATGGCGCCGTCCGCTAAGCGCGAGCCAGAAGAACGCCACGGCCAGCAGGACGTCCACCGGATCCGGCCGCCGCCGCGCGAAGGCGAGCGCGAGCGCCAGCACCGTCGTGAAAGCGAAGAACACCTTGCCGTCGAGAGACGCGATCGTGGGCCTCTCCCACTCCGTCACCATGCTCCGGATCGTCGGGTCGAGGGTGAGGTTCGCGACGTAACCGAGGACGCCGATCCCTCTCGGGTTGAGGAGGATGGCGGCCGCCGTCAACGCGCCCCAGAGAACCAACGGCCGGAGCGAGGGCGCCGGGCCGGAGCGCAAGCCGTTCCGAGTCCCGGGGTCATCGGCCGCGAGGTCCGGAGCCGCCAGGTCCAGAGCCGCGAGGTTCCGAGCTGCGGGGTACCGCTCGAGCCAGACCCCGGCGAACGTCAAAGCCACGAGCACGCCGCCCAGCACAAAGGACCCGTGGAGGTTCACCCAGAGGACCATCAGCGGCGGCAGCAGCCAGAGGGCATCTCCACCTGTCGCCGACGCTGCCCTGCGCAGCCCCAGACGCCAATCCGAGAGGATGAACAGGAAGCCGATGAAGAGGGGCAGCGCGAACATCTGCGAGCGCGGGGTCCAGCTCGTGGCGGTCACCGGCATCGTGAGCAGCAGCAGGCCGACGCTGAGCTTGGCGGCGCCCGTCCGAAGAACGCAGAGACGGAGCAGGATGGCATAGGCGAGCGAGACGAGAGCGGCCTGGACGACGAGCAGCAGGGGCACACCCCCCACCCGGTGCAGCCCGTACATCAAGAGCTGTGCGAGCCAGGGCTGATCGTAGTACTGCCGGCCGGCCTGCGTGAAGGAGAACACGTCGTGCGTCGGGATGCCGCCGGTCTCCACGATGAGCCGCCCCATGGCAAGCTGCCACCACAGGTCGTTCGGCGGAACCGGCATGAGGAAGGTCCGAAGCAGGATCGCCGCGAACAGGGCGGCGATCCAAACGTGGATGAGCGTGGGGAACCGGGCCGGCGACATGCCGGCGGAGTCCACCCGATCCGGTAACCTCATGCCCTCTCCTTCCGGTTCGCTTTTGCTGTCGCGGCTTCTCACGATATACTCGCACGCGTTTTCGTGCGATCCGGCGCGACCGCTCAGGCAATCCAGGGGGGCGAAGGCCAGTTGACACGTATCGACGTCGGGTGGACCCGGCATCCATGAAGATCGGCACCGAGGACCGCCCGCTCCGCGTGGCCATCGTGGGAGCCGGGCCCGCCGCCTATTTCACGGCCGAGGCGCTCTTCAAGCGAAAGGAGCTGGCCGCCCGGGCCGACATGTTCAACCGCCTGCCCACCCCGTACGGGCTCGTTCGCGATGGCGTGGCGCCCGACCATCAGTCCATCAAGGCAGTCACGCGGGTGTTCGAGCGGATCTCCGCCGACCCGCGGTTCCGCTACTTCGGCAACGTGACGGTCGGGCGCGACCTCTCTCGAGCGGACCTGCTCGGAGCGTACGATGCGATTGTCTACGCGGTCGGAGCCCCCGCCGATCGGCGGCTCGGAATCCCGGGAGAAGATCTCCTCGGCAGCCACTCCGCGACGGAGTTCGTGTGGTGGTACAACGGCCATCCGGAGTTCACGGAGTGCGAGTTCGACCTCTCCGTCCAGCGGGCGGTAGTGGTCGGAAACGGGAACGTTGCGCTCGACGTCGCTCGCATTCTGGTGACGTCTCCCGACGAGCTCGCGAGGACGGACATCGCCGATCACGCGCTGGAGGCCCTGCGCGAGAGCCGGATCCGCGAGGTGGTGCTACTGGGGAGGCGCGGTCCCGTCCAGGCCGCTTTCTCGAGCCCCGAGCTGAAGGAGTTCGGAAAGTTGGAGGGCGTGGGGGTGAAGGTGGATCTCGCCGATCTGGACCTCGACGCGGGCAGCGCGATTGAGGCAGAGGAGGAGCGGGCGGCGCGCCGCAACTACGAGTTGTTGGAAGGCTATGCGCGCGGCGAGACCCCGGCGGACGACGATCCGACGGTCGTCTTTCGCTTCCTGGTCTCACCGGTGGAGCTGTTGGCGGACGGCGAGGGCCGGGTTCGGGGCGTAAGGGTGGAGCGCAACCGTCTCGTCCGCGCCGAAGACGGCTCGCTGCGACCCCGCGGCACGGGGGAGGAGGAGATCCTCGAGGCCGGACTGGTCTTCCGGTCGGTCGGATATCGCGGCGTACCGCTACCGGACGTCCCGTTCGACGAGCGCCGGGGCATCATCCCCAACGAGGCGGGCCGGGTCGTCGATCCGGACTCCGGTGTCCTGCTAAGAGAGTACGTCTCGGGATGGTGCAAGCGCGGGCCGACGGGCATCATCGGAACTAACAAGAAAGACGCCGCCGAAACGGTGGACGCGCTGGTGGAAGACCTGGAGGCGATGGCCCGGGAGGTCCCGGAGGAGCGTTCGTCCGATGCCGTCGAGATGCTTCTGGTTGAGCGCGGCGTCGACTACGTGAGTTTCGAGGACTGGCGGGCGCTGGACGAGGTAGAGGTGGCGCGCGGCGAGCCGCAGGGCCGGCCGCGCGTCAAGGTGTGCACGATCCCCGAGATGATGGAGGTCGTCCACGAGGCGCGCGCGCGCCGGGACAAGCCTTAGCAGGCGTTAGTCGGATGTCAGCCCCGGAGGCTGCAGCGACCTGTTAGTCGACCGTCGGCTCCGGCGGCTGCAGCGCTGCCAAAGCCTCCGTCTTCGCCGTGTCAATCCGAGCCTTCGCCTTCTCCAGCTCCTCCCCCGCCTTCTCCAGCTTCTCGGCCACCGGCACCGCCACCTTCTCCGTGTAGTGCTTCGCCGCGAACTCCTTGGCGCTCAGCGAGCGGGCGTACCCCACTTTGGCCAGCTTTACGAAGGACAGGAGCTTGATGTAGACCCACCCGACGTCGATTTCCCACCAGTGCGCCTTGAACTTCGCCGACCGCGGGTCCGCGTGGTGATTGTTGTGGAGCTCCTCGCCCAGGATCCAGAGCCCCCACGGGTAGATGTTCCGACTCCGGTCCCTCGTCTCGAAGTTTCGGTACCCGAGGGCGTGGCCGACCCCGTTGATGATGTTGCCCATGATCGGCGTCCAGATGGCCATCACGGTCCAGACCATCGGCCCGATGACGATTCCGAACAGATAGATGTCGAGCACGAGCATCAGGACGATCCCAAGCGAGCTGCGGCGCGTGTAGATGTTTCGCTCCACCCAATCGTCCGGGCAGCCGGCTCCGTACTTCTCGAGCACCTCCGGATCGCGGGCCGCCTTCTGGTAGAAGAACACGCCGCCGAAGACGATCGCCGGGAGGCCCACCACCGCCGGTGAATGCGGATCACCTTCCTTGTCCGCGTAGGCGTGGTGCTTTCGGTGCACGGCGACCCATTCGCGTGTGACGACCGCCGAGGTGAGCCACAGCCAGAAACGCATCAGATGCTCGACGACGGGCCGGAACTGGACCCCCTCGTGCGTGGCGGAACGGTGCAGGTAGAGCGTCGTGCACACGTTCGTCAGGTGGCCCACGGCGAGCGCGAACAGCAACGCGATCCACCAGGGGTGGGCAAGGACGGCGTATCCAGGCATATAGCTCACTCGGGTTGGAGAAGAAAACCAAGCGACGATCCTGTGACCGCCGTCTCATCGTTCGCGGAGCGAGGCCTCGTACACCGAAGGCGGGCCACGGGTTTCGCGCCGTGAACCGACCGATGCGAATGCTGCTCCGCGCCCCTTGGTCGCGTTGCTTAGCATCTGCACGCCGAGTAGCTTCGACCTCACACAGACGGCCCCCGCCGCGATCGCGGACAGCCCATCAGCAGTTCGTTTTCATTTGCCACCACGACAGCATCAAGGAGCACCGATGTCGATTCACGGAGTGCTGGTTGCCATGGTCACGTTGAGCGTCGCCGCTACGGCGTCCCTGAACGCCCAGGACCCGATACCTCCCGGGGAAGGGCTCGTGGACGCGTTCAAGGCGCAGAAGCATTACTCGCCCTACGCCGGGCGCAACTTCCCGACGCGCGTGTACTGGGGCGATACCCACCTGCACACGGCCATGTCGATGGATGCGGGCGCGTTCGGCGCCCGGCTCACCCCCGTGGACGCTTACCGCTTCGCGCGCGGAGAGGAGCTCACGTCGTCTACGGGCCTGCAGGTGAAGCTCTCCCGGCCGCTGGATTTCCTCGTGGTCGCCGACCACTCGGACAACATGGGGTTTTTCCCTCTACTGTTCGCCGGTGACCCTAAGATGCTCGCCGACTCGACGGGGAAACGCTGGTACGAGATGATACAAGAGGGGGGCCGGCAAGGCGTGCAGGTGGCAACCGAGGTCATCGTGGCGTTCTCTCAGGGCACGTTCCC
>DAOVWI010000060.1 GCA_030636765.1 Gemmatimonadales bacterium | reverse complement strand
GTCTTCTACACGAAGGAATCCGAGGGAGCACCATCGGAGGACGGAACTGAGGGCGCAGACAAGGCGGATGACGGCGTGCCCACAGGCGGCACCCACACCTACGTGTGGCCCGTGCCGGAGCGAGCCGGGCCTGCCGAGGGCGACCCAAGCTCCATCCTCTGGATGTATCACTCCCACGTGAACGAGGACGCGGACGTCAATTCGGGGCTCATGGCCCCGATGATCGTGACGCGGCGCAACGACGCAACGGCGGATCTGACGCCGAAGGACGTGGACCGCGAGCTCATCGTCTCCTTCCACGAGATCGACGAGAATTCAAGCCACTACCTCGAGGAGAACGTCCAGACCTACGCCACCGAGAAGAAGACGGTGAGCCAGGAAGAGCGTGCGTTCTTCCACCCCTTCGGGTTCAGCAACTTCATGGAATCGATGAACGGCTTCCTGTTCGGGGATCTGCAGGGGCTCACGGTACGGGAGGGGGAGCGGGTCCGCTGGTACCTGATGGCGAACACGAATTTTGAGGTGCACGCTCCCCACTGGCACGGCAACACGGTGGTCTTGAACCGCATGCGTACAGACGTGACGGACCTTCAGACGATGGGGATGCAGGTAGCCGACATGGTCCCCGACAACCCAGGCAAGTGGCTCTTTCACTGCCACGTGAAGGATCATCTCAAGGCGGGCATGCAGGCGCATTACACCGTGCTGCCGCGAGGGTAGAGACAGCGAACCGAAACTAGTAGCGGCTAACAATTGGAGGAGGTGGCGATGTCGGCGTCCGGGCGCGCCCACACCGCCCCCCTCCACTTGCACGACACTGCGCTCCAAGCCCACACTCTCCCCGAGGGGGTCGTTGAAATTCCTATCCCTCGCCCTTCTTCCAACGGGAACGACTGGAGGTATCAGATGTCTCGCCTGCCCGCTTCCGCCCTCATCGCGTCGCTGCTCATAATCGCTCCGTACAACGACAGCGCAGCGCAGGAGCGCGAGTACGAGGTCACCGAGATCACCGACGGCGTCTACATGTTCCGCTACCGCGCTCACAACGCGATGTTCGTGGTCACCGGCGAGGGGGTCGTGGCCTTCGACCCGATCTCGCCGGCGGCGGCCCGCATCTATCGGGACCAGATCCGCACCGTCACGTCCGAGCCGATCCGCGTCATCGTTTACAGCCACCATCACGCCGATCACATCAGCGGCGCGAACGAACTCGCAGGCGGCGTGCCGATCATCGCTCACGCGCTGGCCCGGGAGAAGCTGGCGGCGGAGCCGAACCCGGACATCCCGCTGCCCAGCCGCACGTTCACCGACGAGATGACGATGTTCGTGGGTGGTACCGAGATCCGCCTGCTCTATCTCGGCCGCAACCACAGCGACAACTCCATCGTCGCGCACCTGCCGCAGAAGGGTGTGATCTTCGCGGTGGACTTCGTCTCCAACGACCGGGTCGGCTACCGCGACCTGCCCGGCTTCTACTTCCCCGACCTGTGGGGGTCGGTGGAGCGCCTGCAAAGGCTCGACTACCACACGGCGATCTTCGGACACGGGCCGCCGGGCACGAAGGGCGACGTGTATGAGCAGATCGAGTATTGGGCCGACCTCCGGAGCTGGGCGGAATTGGCCATTCACGCAGGACTTTCAGAGGACGAGGCGGTCGAGAAGGTGGACCTGCCCGACTACCGGGCCTGGGGAGGGTACGACGACTGGTTCAAGATGAACGCTCGCACCATCTACCGACACTACGCCGAAGGCAGGTAAGGCGCATCCGCAGGCGGCGCTTTGGCGGCCTGACCGAGCCCCCGGCGGAAGGAGAGCATGCCTCCTACCCGCGGGCGGCCAGCATCGGCATGCTAGAGTGAGATAGCTATTGTAGACGCGCCTGCTCATCAGTCGCAGTAGCGCATCCTTTGGAGAAGGAAACTCGTGGCCGCAATTCCCGCTATCACCGGGGTCGCTGAGATCGTTCTCAGTGTTCGTGATTTGCCGACATTACGCGACTTTTGTCGGCAGGTTCTCGGATTCGAGTTGCTGAGTGAGGCTTGCCACGAAACCGGCCCCGAGCCAGATCCCGAGGGCGAGCCTACCATTGCATTCCTAACGATCAAGCAGCTTGACACGCCGCTTGGCAGGCATGGTCATCCGCAGCTGTTAGCGCTGATCGACTTCCGGCGACATGTCTTTGCCAAGGAGCGGTTCGACGGGCACGAACCAACTCGATCGACACTGAATCACCTTGCCTTCGAGATCCCGCCCGAGAGCTACGAGGGGCACAAGCGACGACTCGAAGCCTTCGGGCTCCGTCCTCGCGAGGCCGCGTTTCCGGCTATGGCTGCGCGCGCCTTGTTCTTCAACGATCCAGAGCAAAACCTGTTGGAGCTGATCTGCCATGCCTCGTCGACAACGGATTCGGCAGATTCGATAAGGAACCGTTACTAGCGAGGGCTAACCACCAGCAGCAAGGAACGGGATACAGGCTATGCCAAACCTGGTCTGGTGGAGACAGCGCTTTTCGTAGCAAATCTGGGGCAGAAGCGCACCGCCTCCACCCAGCGCGCGGCCAGCGACGGGCATGCTGGATTACGGTAGCTGATGTAGGCCCACCTGCCTATGACGCAGGAGATCCTAAGGCGAGAGCCGCGAGAGATCGCGGCTTTTCTAATCCCAGGGCGGGTTTCAGGGCGGGATCACCCCGCGATCGGGGCTGATTCGGCCTCTGCTTGCTTGGATCGTAGAACGATCGGCTCCGTCGTGTAGACGCGAGGGACTTAAAAGATGGAGTCCCTCACCGCGAAGTTGACTGTTTCCGCTAACTTTCGCGCTTTTCCTATCTGATTCAGATAACTTCAGACCTGCAGATTCGCTGTTTTAGACACCGAAGTTCGCCCTGATTGTTCGCCCAGCAGATGATACCAAGCGGGCCATTGGCTGCCGTCGATTGACCTCCCGAGAAGCGTTGGCGTACGTTCGGGGGGGTTTAAAGCTAAGGAAACCACGACAGCTAAGCCCAGGCGTTCTGAAACGCGGTCACGTCGCAACTGGCTTTGCCACACCGGAATCCCAGACGCTTCGGTGTCCCATAAGGACGTCCGATTAGGACTGAACGGAGGCAGAGCGAAATGCGAACGAGTCGAACGAGAGCGCTACGCTGGATTGACCTGCCCCCAGGAACGGTACCACTTCTTATGTTAGTCCAACCGCCATTCTCAGCCTATCTGGAGGTCCGAGCAACGACGGCCTCTTGAGGAACCAAGATGACGGCCGAACGGCCTCGGGAGCGGGCGGTCGGTAGCCGAGCGCGCTGTGGGGCCGCAGCGAGGAACGCTCTGGCATGCCTACCGTCGCCTCTGGGCGAGCGCGAGGAAGGACCTGCCTGATGTCGATGTTGCGCAGGCAGGCGGGTGGTCATCGCTCGAGGCGCTCAAGCTGTCGTACCAACAGCCCGACGACGCGACTATGTTGCGGGTGGTGACTCACCAGGCCGAGCTGCGGGAGATCCGATGACGGTTTCGAGAGTGCGCCGAACGAAACCCGCTGAGAAACCCGCCCACCCTAGACAAGGGTGGGACGAGCCGGACCTTCCTAATACGCTGAGAGTTTAGTAGTTAGAAGGGCTCGCGAAAGTGGCGGAACCGGTAGACGCGCCAGCTTTAGGAGCTGGTGGCCTCAGGGCCGTGGGGGTTCGAGTCCCCCCTTTCGCATGGCTCCACGTACGAAGAAGTACGGCGGGCCACACTAGGCCGGCCTCAGAAACGGGATCGCCATGGTCCGAACCCAAAGCACGACCCCCGACTCGGCGCTCGACATCGCCATCGAAGAGCGCGAGGCGTGGAAGCGGCGCCTCACGATCACCGTCGACGCGGCGCGCGTTGCCCGGGCGAGGCGGAAGGAGCGGGAGCGGCTCTCCGGGAAGCTCCGCCTGAAAGGCTTCCGTGCGGGCAAGGTGCCCCAACAGGTCATCGAGCAGCGGTACGGCGAGCTGGTGGACCAGCGAACGGTTCAGCGTCTGGTGGAGGATGCCTACCGCGAGGCCGTCCGGCGGCACCACCTCGAACCGATCGGAGCGCCGCAGTTCGGGGAGGTTCGGTACGCTCGAGGCGAGAACCTGACCTTCCAGGTTGATATCGAGATCATGCCCACGCTGAAGCTGGATCGCCTGGCCGGCTTCCGGATTCGACGGCCGGAGGTCTCGGCCTCGGAGGACGACGTGGAAGCCGTAGTCCAGCGACTCCGGGAAGAGCGAGGAGTCTGGGAACCGCGGGAGGGGTCGCCCGAGGAAGGGGATCTCGTCGCCGTGCGGATCACCAGAATGGGGGAGGAGGGAGGAGCGGAGGGGATGACCGGGCCCGAGAGCGGGAGCGGCGTGAGAGCTGCCGGGGCCTCTTCGGCCGAAGGCGGCGAGGGCCAGAGCTCTCGGGCCGAAGGCGGTGAGGCCGAGCTCTACCGGTTCCCGCTCGGCTCCGGCTATGCGATCGAGGAGGTGGAGAAGGCCATCTACACGCTGCGACCGGGGGAGAGTGGCAAGTTCACGGTGCGCTTTCCGGAGGATTTCGGCGACGCGGCGCTGGCGGGCAAGACTCGCCAGTTGGAGATCGAGCTCGCGGAGATCAAGCACAGGCGGCTCGTCCCTCTGGACGACGATTTCGCTTCCGAGGTCGGCGATTTCGAGACACTGGAAGCGCTGCGGCGACAGGTGCGAGAGGACCTGCTTCGCCACCGCGACGAGGAAGCGGAGCAGACCGTCCGCGACGAGATCATGGACTCGATCATCCAGGCGAACTCCTTCGACGTCCCGGCCTCCCTGGTGGAAAGCTACCTGGATCGGCTCCTGGGCGCCGGGCCCGGAGAGGGCGAGGACGACGAGCCCAATCAGCCGTCGGAGGCTCGAACATCGGTCCGACCGATCGCGGAACAGCAGCTGAAGCGAGAGCTCGTGCTCGAGCACGTGATCGAACATCTCGAAATCGAGGCCAGCGACGCCGACCTGGATTCGTTCGTCCAGGAGGTCGCCGAGCGACGCGGCGCGGATGCTGCAGAGCTGCGCAGGCGGTGGCTCCGGAAGGGCGGCCCGGAGTCGCTCCGCCGGCGGGTCGTAGTCGATCGGGCCTTCGAGCGCCTGAAGGGACTCTCGACGATCGAGTAGCGACCCGGGCCGCTGGAAACTCCCGCCCGGCGGCGGGTAGCAAGGGCCGGACGCGGGTCGTTCAGCTTCGATCCTCGATGCGCGGGCCGCTTGCGCCGGAGTCGCCGGCACCCGCATCGTCAGGCGGCTAACTGAAGCGTAACAGGATAATCCATGCCACTTTACGCACCGTATGTCATCGAGAGGTCCAGCCGCGGCGAGCGGACGTACGACATCTTCTCCCGCCTCCTGATGGACCGCATCGTCTTCCTGGGCACGCCGATCAACGACGATGTCGCCAACATCATCATCGCCCAGCTTCTCTTTCTGGAAGCGGAGAACGCGGAGAAGGACATCAACATCTACATCAACTGCCCGGGCGGCAGCGTGTACGCGGGCCTGGCGATCTACGACACCATGCAGTTCCTGAAAGCACCGGTGTCCACAATTTGCATGGGTATGGCGGCGTCGATGGGTGCGCTGCTCCTCGCTGCGGGAACGTCCGGCAAGCGGTCGGCGCTCCCGAACTCGAGGATCATGATCCACCAGCCGTCAACTGGCGCTCAGGGAACCGCTTCGGACATCGAGATCCAGGCGAAGGAGATCCTTTACGCTCGAGAGCGGCTGAACTCGATTCTCGCGCTTCACACGGGGCAATCGCTCGAGCAGGTCGCCGAAGATGTGGACCGGGACCGCTTCATGTCGCCCCATGAAGCGGTGGAATACGGACTAATCGATCGAACCATAGAGAAGAAGAGCGACGAGCTCGGCAACGGGAAGACCGCCCCGAAGGTGGCGGCGGTAGAGAGCTAGCCTCCGGGAACGGAGACTGCGGAGAGGCGAAAGGCATGGCGGGCGAAAAGAATCTGAGGTGCTCGTTTTGCGGTAAGTCCAAGGAGAGCGTCAAGAAGTTCATCTCCGGACCGAACGTCTACATCTGCAATGAGTGCATAGCACTCTGCAACGAGATCCTGGAAGAGGAGGAGGAGCGAGAAGCCACAGGTCGCTTCACCGAGATCCTGCCGCCGCAGGAGATCAAGGCCGTCCTCGATCAGTACGTCATCGGACAGGAGCTGGCCAAGAAAAGCCTCTCGGTGGCCGTCTACAACCATTACAAGCGCATCAACAACCAGGGGCTCGTAGACGAGGTCGAGATCGAGAAGTCGAACACGCTGCTTCTCGGCCCCACCGGGGTCGGCAAGACGCTGCTCGCCCAGACGCTGGCCCGCATGCTCCAGGTTCCGTTCACCATCGCCGACGCCACCACCCTCACCGAGGCCGGCTACGTGGGCGAGGACGTCGAGAACATCCTCGTTCGGCTTCTGCAGGCCGGAGATTACAACGTCGCCGAATGCGAGCAAGGCATCGTCTACATCGACGAGATCGACAAGATCGCCCGCAAGAGCGACAACCCGTCGATCACGCGGGACGTGTCCGGGGAGGGCGTCCAGCAGGCGCTCCTCAAGATCCTCGAGGGCACGGTGGCTTCCGTGCCGCCTCAGGGAGGCCGCAAGCATCCACAGCAGGAGTACATCCAGATCGACACCAAGAACATCCTCTTCCTATGCGGTGGGGCGTTCGACGGGCTGGAGGACATCATCGAGAGCCGGCTCGGCAAGCGGCTCATCGGCTTCAGCGACGCGGACGAAGAGGCCCTGATCTCAGACAACCCGTTCGAACACTGCCAGCCGGAGGATCTGCTCCGCTACGGCCTGATCCCGGAGCTGGTCGGCCGCCTGCCGGTCGTGGTCGCGCTCCACGAGCTGGACGAGGAGGCGTTGATCGACATCCTCCAGAAGCCGAAGAACGCGCTCATCAAGCAGTACTGCAAGATGTTCGAGCTCGAGGGCGTGGGACTCACCTTCGACCCGGGCGGGCTGAAGGCGGTCGCCACCAAAACGATGGAGCGCGGCACAGGTGCCCGAGGCCTTCGCGCCGTCCTGGAGAACGTGATGCTCGACGTGATGTTTGATCTGCCCTCCAGGGAGGACGTACGAGAGGTGATCATCACCCGCGAGACGATCGACGACGGAACCCCTCCCCTCCTCATCCTCGAACCGGAGTCCGAACGAAAGGAAGCGTAGCAGGTCGCCGGTCAGGCGTCGTCGCGCCGAGCCGTGAAGATCACGAGCGCCGAGTTCGTCGGCGCGGTCGCCAAGCCGGGCCAGCCCCCACCGGGCCTCCTCCCCGAGATCGCTGTCGCCGGCCGCTCCAACGTCGGCAAGTCCAGCCTCATCAACGCGTTCCTCGGCCGCAAGAAGCTGGCTCGAATCTCGAAGCAGCCGGGCAGGACCCGCGAGATCAACTTCTTCCGCATCAACGACCGCTTCCACCTGGTCGACCTTCCCGGCTACGGGTACGCGAAGGCACCGGAAGAGGTGCGCCGGGCGTGGGGCCGACTGATCGAGTCCTACTTGAGCGGCAGCCAGCAACTGCGCGGCGTGGTGATGCTCATCGATGCGCGACGCGGCATCCGGGACGAGGACAGGCGGCTCTTCCGCTTCATCGAGGAAGCCGGAACTCCCGCTCTTCTGGTGCTTACCAAGATCGACAAGCTGAGCTGGTCGGCCCGGGCGGCTGCCGTGGAGCGCGCCCGCATCGACAGCGGATTGCCGGAGGATCAGGTGCTCGCGACCTCGGCGAAGACCCGCGAGGGCATCCCCGACCTGCTCGCAAGCGTGGAGGCGCTACTCACCGAGGGCTAGGAATCCTGGCGACCCACCAGGGTTCTTCAGCGATCTTCTAAGGCAGGACTCGACGCTGCAGCCCCGTCCTGTCCAGGATTCGGCTGGCGATCTCTTCGATCGAGCACCGTGTCGTGTCCACGTGCGGGATGCCGTAACGGGCGAAGAGCGCCTCGGCCTGGCGCACCTCGTAGCTCACCTGCGGCGGCGCGGCGTACCGGCTCCCCGGCCGTCTCGCCCGGCGGATATCCTCCAGGCGCTCCGACGATATGGTGAGGCCGTACAGCTTCTCCCTGTGCTCCGCCAGCGCCGAAGCCAGGCCCCGCCCTTCGAACTCCTCCTCGGTGAGCGGGAAGTTTGCCGCGAAGATCCCATACTGGAGAGCTAGGTAAAGGCAGGTCGGCGTCTTCCCTGAGCGAGACACGCCGACCAGAATCAGGTCCGCCCGGCCGTACGCCTCCGGGCTGATTCCGTCGTCGTTGGCCAGGGCGAAGTTCGTGGCCTCGATACGCCGGTCGTAGCTCTGGAGGTCGACCACCCCGTGTGCGCGCCCCGTCGCATGCGCCGATGGCATACCGAGCTCATCCTCGAGCGGGCCGAGGAACGCCTCGAAGAAGTCGAGGAAGAAGGCGTCGCTCTCCGCCACGATCTCGCGGAGCTCGCTTTCCACGAGGCTGCTGAAGACGATCGGCCGGCACCCGTCACGCCGCCCCGTGGCGTTGATGGTCCGCATGACCTCGCGTGCCTTGTCGGGCGTCGAGACGAATGGTACGGTGACCCTCTGAAACGCCTGGTTATCGAACTGCGTCATCAGGCTGCTGCCGAGCGTCTCGGCGGTCACTCCCGTCTCGTCGGAAACGTAGAAGACGGTTCGGCGGCCCATCGGATCCCTGGCTGAAGCGAGGAGTTGACACCTGGCCCACCGCACACTGCGGCGCGGGCTGCCCGTGAACGTTCCACCCCTTCGAAACCAAAACAAGAGACGGAACCGTGAAGCGCTACATCGTCCCCCTCGAATCCGTGGGAATGGAAGACGTGGAGAGCGTGGGTGGCAAGAACGCCTCGCTGGGCGAAATGCTGGCTCACCTCTCGTCGCTCGGCATCGCGGTCCCTGGTGGCGTCGCCATCACCGCCGACGCCTTCAGAGTCTTCCTCGCCAGGGACGCTCTCGACGAGAGGATCTACTCGGTCCTCGACGATCTGGACCTGGCCGACGTGACCGCGCTCGCTCGAGCGGGCGAGCAGATCCGGGGATGGATCCTGGATGCTCCCTTGCCCGAGGGATTGGAGCCGGGAATCCGGGCGGCGTACGGCCAGCTTGCCGGCGAGGGCGAGGCAGCCGGCGAAGGCGAGGTGGCGGTTCGCTCTTCGGCGACGGCCGAGGACCTCCCGGAGGCCTCCTTCGCGGGGCAACAGGAGACGCTGCTCAACGTCCGGGGCGCCGACGATGTTGTGCGGGCCGTACGCCAGGTGTACGCCTCCCTGTTCACCGACCGGGCGATCTCCTACCGGACGCACCACGGCTTCGAACACCGGCGTGTGGCGCTCTCCGTCGGCATCCAGCGCATGGTCCGCTCCGACCGGGGGGCGAGCGGCGTCATCTTCACGCTCGACACGGACTCCGGTTTCCGGGACGTCGTCTTCATCACAGCCGCCTACGGCCTTGGCGAGGCGCTGGTCCAGGGATCCGTGAACCCCGACGAGTTCTACGTATACAAGCCGGCTCTCCGGGCCGGTCGCCGGGCGATCCTGCGACGCACGCTCGGCACCAAGGCGGTCAAGATGATTTACGGCGAGGCAGGCTGTGTGGGTTCGGTCAAGACGGTCGAGGTACCCGAAGAGGATCAGCGGCGCTTCTCCATCGGCGACGAGGAGATCGCGGAGCTGGCTCGTCAGGCGCTCCTGATCGAAGATCACTACGGCTGCCCGATGGACATCGAGTGGGCCAAGGACGGGATCGATGGGGAGCTCTACATCCTCCAGGCGCGCCCCGAGACGGTGCAGAGCCGGAGCGGGCGCACGATTCGGCGCTTCACGCTGAAGGAGCGGGCACGCTTGCTGACGTGCGGCCGCAGCATCGGACACAAGATCGGCGCCGGGCCGGCTCGCGTCGTCGAGTCGGTGGACGAGATCGGCCGGGTGCAGCCCGGCGACGTCCTGGTGACGGACATGACCGATCCCGACTGGGAGCCGGTCATGAAGCTGGCGTCCGCCATCGTGACGAACCGCGGCGGGCGAACCTGCCACGCGGCCATCGTGGCGCGCGAGCTGGGCGTTCCGGCCGTCGTGGGGTGCGGCGACGCCACGGTGGCGATCCCGGACGGCCAGCCGGTCACGGCCTCCTGCGCGGAGGGCGATGAGGGCGACGTGTACGAGGGCGTGCTCGACTACGAGGAGCGTGAGATCGATGTCGCCGCCCTGCCGGAGATCCCGGTCAAGATCATGCTGAACGTCGGCAACCCGGACCGGGCGTTCGACTTCGCGACGATCCCGAACCGCGGAGTGGGACTCGCGCGGCTCGAGTTCATCATCAACCGGATGATCGGCGTGCACCCGCAGGCACTGCTGGAGTTCGACGCGCTCCCCGCCGAGCTGCAGGAGAAGATCCGCCGCCAGATGGCGGGCTATTGCGATCCGGTGGAGTTCTACGTCGAGAAGCTGAAGGAGGGCATCGCCACGATCGCGGCCGCGTTCGCGCCGGAGCCCGTGATCGTCCGTCTCTCGGACTTCAAGTCCAACGAGTACGCCAACCTGATCGGCGGATCACGGTACGAGCCGCACGAGGAGAACCCGATGCTCGGCTTCCGCGGAGCCTCGCGCTACATAGCGGAAAGCTTCCGGCCGTGCTTCGAGCTCGAGTGCCAGGCGCTGAGGCGCGTCCGCGAGGAGGTCGGCCTGCGGAACGTGTGGGTGATGGTGCCTTTCGTGCGCACGGTGGGAGAGGCGAGGCACGTCACGGAGCTCCTTGCGGAGAACGGCCTCGAGCGAGGGGCCGACGGGCTCAAGGTCATCATGATGTGCGAGCTGCCCTCGAACGCCCTGTTGGCCGATGCGTTCCTGGAGCACTTCGACGGCATGTCGATCGGGTCGAACGACATGACCCAGCTCACCCTAGGCCTGGACCGGGACTCGGGCATCATCGCAGACATCTTCGATGAGCGGGATGATGCGGTGAAAGCCATGCTCTCGATGACGATCGAGGCGTGCCGGAAGGCCGGCAAGTACATCGGGATCTGCGGTCAGGGCCCCTCGGACCACCCCGATCTCGCCCGGTGGCTGGTCGAGCAGGGGATCGAGAGCATGTCCCTCAACCCGGACACGGCCGTCGAAACGTGGCTCTTCCTGGGAGGACAGGAGGTGTAGGCGCCCAGCAGGGCTTGTCAGCGACCTGCTACACGTCGATGTCGTACTCCTTCAGCTTCCGGTAGAGCGTCCGCTCGCCGATCTGGAGCCTCTCCGCCGCCTTGCGCCGGTTGCCCGCGACGCTCTTCAGCGTCGAGATGATCGCCTCGCGCTCCAGCTCCGCCATCGTCATCCCCGGACGGAACTCGATCGACTCTCCACCTCCGTCGTCTGCAACGAACGCCTGCATCTGCTCCTCGACAGGCACCTCGATGCCGGGGCCTTCCAGGGCGGCACCCGCCGGGAAGAGCTCGGGGTGGCCGGCCCGATACCGGTCGAACTCTCGCTTCAGGTCCTCGACATCCATCTTCAGCTCGACGAGCGTCCGAAAGACGAACTCCATCTGGGGCAGCTGAGCTTCCTCGCCGTCCGTGGCAGGCAGGATGACGCTCGAAGAGGGCACCGGGAGGAGCACCCGTCCGCTCCCCGTCCGGATCTCTTCGGGGATGTCCTCCGGCCGGATGACTGAACCCGGCGCGAGCACGACCATCGACTCGACCAGGTTCCGGAGCTCCCGGATGTTGCCGGGCCAGCTGTAGCGCATGAGGATCTGCATGGCGTCCGGCGTCAGTCCCTTGAAGTCGCGGTCGTGCTGACGGCTGACCTCCTGGATGAAGTGACGCACGAGCACGGGGATGTCCTCCGGACGTTCCCGGAGAGACGGGAGCGCGATCTCGAGCACATTCACACGATAGTAGAGGTCGCGCCGGAAGAGGCCCCTTTGCACCGCCTCGTGCAGATCCTGGTTCGTAGCCGTCACGACGCGCACGTTCACCTGGATCTCGGCGCTTCCACCCACCCTCATGAAGCGGCGAGACTCCAGCACCCGCAGCAGCCGCGTCTGCGTGGCCGGCG
>DAOVWI010000197.1 GCA_030636765.1 Gemmatimonadales bacterium | reverse complement strand
TTCCGCATCGACGGGAATCACGTTGCGGAGGCTCAGGTTGAGCGCCTCGCTCTCGGACGCAATCGCCTCGTAGATCTCCGGGATCTCCGCCCCGGTCGGGACCAGTCGCTCGAGAGCCGCGAAACGGCGCTCCGCGCCACTCAGCTCGCTCCGAAGAACATCCAGGTTGTCCATCCGGGTGCGCGCGATCTCGTTCTGGCTCTCCATGTCCGCGATGTGCTCCTCGAGCTCACCCAGCTCCGCCGCGCGCGGACGAGAGATGTACAGGAAGAAGAGGACGCCCAGCGCGACGGGAAGGATGATGCCGAGCATGCGCTTCTGATCTCCTGGATCCTGTGGGAGCAGCGCCATGTCAGCCGTCCGCCGGGAGAGCCGAGGTCGGTTCCGCAGGCGTGTCGTAGTCGACCATCAGCGTGAACGCGTGGACCTCCTGGTCGGAGTTGGACACCCGCTCCAGCTGGCTGCCAAGGATCCGCACGGATCCCAGGTAGGCAGAATCCTCCAGCCTGCGCACGTACTCCGTGACCGCTAGCGGCGTCGCCGCCATGCCCCGTATCTCGATCGTCAGGCCCGGCAGGGGCGAGAGCTCCTGTATCGACGTGAGCCAGACGAAATTGGGCAGGGCTCGGCTCGCCTCGTCCATGACATGCGGCCAGATGAACCGGTCACGGTCCAGTGTGCGGATGAGATCCATCCGCTCGCGTATGAGCGTCTGGCGTTCCGTCAGGCTGTCGCTCAGGGCTCTCAGGTCGGCGAGACGGGCCGAGTCGGCGGACGCCGACTGGAGGCGTTCCTCGAAACCGTTCGCGCGGGCGCGCTGCGTGAGCCAGAGAGCGGCCACCGCAAGCGGCACGACCACGAGCACCGCAACCATCCCCGTCTGCCACGGGTTTCGGGCACCCCGCCCACCGCCGGTGGTCACGCGGCGGCCGGTCCTCCGACGGCGCTTCGCCTTCGCCGTTTCCCCTGCCGGGTGGAGGTTGATCTCGATCATGACGGCCGCACTCCCAGCCTACTAGGAGCCTGTCCGAGTAATGGGGCGAGCCGCGTTACGAGCGCCGAGGGTCTCAGATTCGAGGCGGCGCGACGAATGCGATGCCGTAGCATCGGGGAGGAGCGCCAACGAAGAAGCTGGCTCCTCGCCGCCGTAACCCAAAGGGCGCAGGGGGATTGCGGCCTCATACGGCGTCTCTCGTCGACGACGATGCGCAGGGCATCGACTCCTCCTCTTTCCTGGTCTGAGCCTCGCAAGACGGTAACAGTTGCGAAAGCGACTGTCGCGCGCGGCCGCACCCCATTACTCGGACAGGCTCCTACGTGAGACGCCTCAGCGAGAGGCCCACCGACAGCATCAGCATCGGCGCGACCTCATCCAGGTCCAGGCCGTTCAGCGCCTCCGGCTTGATCTGAATGCTCTCGATGGCGCTCGTGATCTGCGTTTCGACGCCCAACCGGTCGGCCAACGATTCGGCCAGCCCCGGGATCCCGACCCCACCCCCGGAAAGAAACAGTCGCCCGATTCCGATTCCGACTTCGTGCGTGTCGAGAAAAGCGGCCGCGCGCTCCAGCCCTCTGACGACCTCCTGCGAACGCTCTGCCAGAAAATCCTTGAACAGCCGATTGGAATCCCCACCACGCAGAACGCCGCGGGCCTCCTCGGGGGTCATGCTGTGCTCGCTCTCCAGATCCTGCGCAAGACGCCGGGTTCCGAAGCTCAGGTCACGCGTGAGAACGGGGATTCCCTCGTCGAGGACGATGACCGTAGTGGTGTCGTGCCCCACGTTGATGAGCGCGGTGAGTCCCTCCATGGCTGCCGGGTAGTTCGCCTCGAGAGCGTTATGGAGGGCGAAGGCGTCCGCATCCACGATGCGCGGCGTGAGCCCGGCTTCCTCCATCAGGGCGACGCGGGTTTCTACGACCTCCTTCTTGGCCGCAACGAGCAGAACCGTCATCTGCAGTCCCTCGCCATCGGGATCCGTGATCTCGAAATCGAGCTGCACGTTCTCGATCTGGAAAGGAACATGCTGCTCCGCCTCCCACCGGATCACCTCGCGCGCCTGGCTCTCATCCATGCGGTCCATGCGGATGAGTTTGATGATCACGTCGCGACCGCCGACGCCGGCCACGACATTGCGATCGGTGATCCCCTCTTCTTCGAAGAGCGAGACGAGGGCTTCGACAACGAGACCGGGCTCGACAATCTCCCCGTCGACGATCGCGTCGCCCTCGATGGGACGCACGGCGATCTTCTCGATCTGGGGGATCTCCTTGCCATGATCCATTACGGCTACCTTGATGTAGCCGCTCCCCAGATCGACGCCTACCGTCTTTTTCTTGCGGCCGAGGCCCAGTGAGAGCATTTAGATCCGTTGCCGCCCACTCTCCTCCAAGTGGACCGGCGGAAGGGTCCGGGAAGGCAGGTTCTCGCCAATTGTAAAGGAGGGGTAAACGGCTGTCAAACAGGGACCCCGGCCGGCCGGCCGAGGTCAGTTTCGAAGGAAGATGAGGTGCTCGACCGGTGCCTGTGTGCCTGGAGCGCCATGTGGGTCGACAACCCGGAGGCGAACCCGGACCGCCCGAACCCGGGCCAGATCGGGCGCGCCTACCGAGCCGAGCTCGCTCCCGTCCTCCAGCACGTAGCGGAACCCGGAGCCGATGGCGAAGGGGGCGGCCAACTCCTGGCTGTTCCGCCGTATCGCCAGGCCCTGCGCGAAGGAGGACGGGTCGACACGCAGGGAGAGACGGCCGTAGGAGCGAACCAGATTGCCACGGAGCGGCAAGCGACCAAACCCAGCCCGCCAGCCGGCCACCCTCCGGTAGCGAGAGAGCGGAAGATCGGTCGGCGCGCCGGCAGCCGAGCACACGAGACGCGGCCCCGCTCCCTTCTCCACCGGCTTCGGCAACCAGCCGTCCGCGTATGCGAAGGTCGAGTCGTAGGGGCTGGAGACAGCGGTGCCGCGAAAGCCGGCCGGCACGTTGGACGCTCGCACGGTGTCGAAGACCAGAAGCACCACCTCGTCCGGGCCGGTAGAATCGCAAACGACGGCCCGCGTGACGTCGAAACGGAAGACCAGCGAATCTTGCGCCGCAGCCAGAATGTCGGCAGCGGACGCCTGCCGCACTTCAGCCGCTATCAGGTCCAGCGACGCGCGCACGCTCTGGCGGGAGTAGATCGTTTCCGCGCTTCGCTCATAGAACCGTCGTTGCCCGAGCAGCAGTGAGAGCACCGCCGCCGCGAGCACGCCGGCGAACGTTATCGCGAGCAGCGCCTCTACGAGCGTGAACCCTCTGGGGTTCTTCGGCGACCTGCTGACAGGGCCCCGTCGGTGTCGGTCGCCCTCCGCCCCGGTCACGGCGGAATGATCCCCGGGGGAGGGAACGCCGGAAGAGGCATCCGACGCCTCAGCCGCGTGACGAACGAATCCATCGGCGCGCCCTTGGGAGGGACGGCCCGCACCTGGACGG
>DAOVWI010000085.1 GCA_030636765.1 Gemmatimonadales bacterium | reverse complement strand
TCCCTGCGGTGGATCGTGAAGAGCTTCCCGGATGCGAAGCTCACGCTCTTCCACGCCATGCCCGCGGCCGAGGCCTCGGCCGACTTGCGTCATTCGCTCAGCGGGAAGGTGGATCCCCAGGAACGGGCGCTGGATGCGCACTCCAACATCGAGCTGCTCGCCCACAGCATCAGCCCCGACGCGGAGATCGTCGTCCGCAGCGGGTCGCCGATCGAGGAGCTGCGCAAGGGCGCGGCCACCTCCGGCGCGCAGCTCGTGGTGCTCGGCGCCCATCAGAAGCGCATCTCGCCGTGGGATCACTTCGACTCGATGGCCGAGGCGACGTGCGACGCGGTGGACCTGCCGATCCTCATCTGGAGACCCACCGCCAGGACGGGAGAGATGACGGTGCTCGCCCCGCTCGACCTGCGGGAGGGATCCGAGCCGGTGGGCGAGATGGCCGGAGAGCTGGCCAGCCACCTGGAGGGGCGACTCGTCATCCTGCACGTGCTTCCGAAGACGTTCCAGGGGTTTCTGCGCGCGGCGAGCTCGCCCTACCAGGCGGAGGAGACGCTCCGGAAAGCGGAGTCGAGCGCCCGGGAGGAGGCTCTGGCACAGATCCCGGCCCGGTACCAAGAGGGGCTCGAGATCCAGACGATCGTCGCCCGAGGTCAGCCCGCCCGGCAGATCCTGGCCACGGTGGAGAGCGAGAGCGTCGACCTCGTCGTGATGGGCAAGACGCACGTGAAGAAGCGTACGGAGCGGGCGCTGATGGGCCACATAACGGGCAAGGCCCTCCGTAGCGCACCGTGTTCGGTGCTCACCGTTCCCATATAGGACGCTAGACGATGAGCGAAGGCAGCCAGGACGTGCCGGATCGGATCAGATGCCCACGCTGCGAGCGTGAGGACGTGGCTCCGGTCGGCTTCGCGCCCTTTCCCAACGAACTGGGCGAGCGGGTGAAGGCGGAGGTCTGCCAAGACTGCTGGGAGGAGTGGAAGAAGCACCAGATGCTCCTCATCAACCACTACGGGCTCAACCTCCAGGACACGAACGCCCGGCAGTTCCTGATCACGAACATGACGTCGTTCTTGTTCTCGGAAGGACCGGCCGGGGCGTCTATCGACACGTCGCAGGAGGGGAGTATCTCTTGGGAGGGCAGCCAGTAGAGTAACACCGGCCCGGATGAGGGCGCCGGCCTCGGGCTGCCCCTGGCAGACGGGCTAGCCGACGACGAGGTTGATCAGCCGGTCGGGCACGTGGACCACCTTTCGGATCGTGGCTCCCTCGACGTGGCGGCGGACGTTCTCGTCGCGCAGAGCCAGCTCCTCGACCGTCTCCCGGCTCGCGCCGCGCGCCACCCGTACGGTCGCGCGCAGCTTCCCGTTCACCTGGACGGGGATGTCGACCTCATCCTCCTCCAGCTTCGCGGGGTCGTAGGTGGGCCACGTCGCGTGGTCGAAGATGCTCGGCTCCCCGCCGATGCGCTCCCACAGCTCCTCCGCGATGTGCGGTGCGACGGGGGCCAGCATGATGATCAGCGGACGTACCTCGGGGAGGCTCGGCGTGCGGCCCTCCGATCGAAGCGTGTTCACGTAGTCCATCAAGGCCGCGATCGCCGTGTTGTACGAGAGGCCCTCCAGGTCCTCCGACACCTTCTTGATCGCGCGTTGCAGGGCCCGTTCGATCTCCGGCTCGATCTCACCACTGCCTTGCCCGCCCGCTGAAGCGGCTACCGCCGCCCCAACGCTGTCCCAGACGCGGTACAGGAACCGCTCGGGGCCGGCGATGCCGTGATCGCGGAAGTCGCCGCCCTCCTGGTACGGACCCAGGAACATCAGGTAGGTGCGGAACGTGTCGGCTCCGTAGCGATCGACGTAGGCATCGGGGATCACCACGTTTCCCCTGGACTTCGAGATCTTCGCGCCATCCTTGATCAGCAGGCCGTGCTTCCGGAAGCGTCTGTACGGCTCCTCGAACTCCAGGTGCCCCAGGTCGTGGAGCGCCATGACGATGAAGCGCGAGTAGAGGAGGTGCAGCACCGAGTGCTCCTCCCCGCCGATGTAGCTGTCGACGGGCAGCCACCGCCTGGTGCGCGCCTCGTCGAACGGCCGGTCCTCGAACTCCGTGCTCGGATAGCGGAGGAAGTACCAGGCGCTGTCCAGGAAGGTGTCGGAGACATCCGTCTCACGCCGCGCCTCGCCGCCGCATGTGGGACACTCGACGCGGTAGAACTCCTCGGCCCGCGCCAGGGGGGAGACCCCCGCTGCCTCGGGACGGAAGTCCTCCATGTACGGAAGCCTGACGGGCAGGTCATCCTCGGGCACGGGCACCGTGCCGCAGCTCTCGCAGTAGATGATCGGGATCGGCGGACCCCAGTAGCGCTGCCGCGAGATGCACCAGTCATGCAGCCGATAGTTGATCGCCGGCTCCGCGAGGTGGCGCTCGGCCAGCCACTCCACGATCGCCCGGCCGCCGTCGTCCGCCGGCATGCCGCTGAAGCGGCCCGAGTTGATGAGCACCTCGTCGGCCGTGTGCTCGACGAACGCGCTCGATCCCGGACCAAGCCGAACATCGGCCAGATCCTTCGCCTTCCCCACGCCGGCGCTGGCCGCCACCACCGCCCGGATCGGGAGGTCGAACCGGGTGGCAAACTCGTGGTCCCGCTGGTCGTGCGCAGGAACGCTCATGATCGCTCCCGTGCCGTAGTCCATCAGGACGTAGTCGGCAATCCATATCGGGATCTCCTCTCCCGTGGCTGGATTCACCGCGTGTCCGCCGGTGAAGACGCCCGTCTTGACCCTGTCGACCTTTCGGCGCTCCATCAGGTCCTGCCCGGCTGTGGCTGCCTGATACGCGGCCACCTCCTCCAGCCGGTCGGCCGTCGTCACCTCGTCGACTACCGGGTGCTCCGGGGAGAGGACCAGGAAGGTGGCGCCGAAGAGCGTGTCCGGACGCGTCGTGAACACCTCGATCGCCCGTGCACGGACGGCAGAGCCGTCAGCCTCGGCAGAGCCATCAGCGAGGCCAGAGCCGCCGTCGCCGACGACGACGAACGGGAACCACAGGCGAGCGCCTTCAGATCGTCCGATCCAGTTCCGCTGCGCGGTCTTCGTCGTCCGGGACCAGTCGATCCACTCCAGGTTGTCGAGCAGCCGGCCGGCGTACTCGGTGATCCGAAAGAACCACTGGCTCAGCATCCGCTGACCGACGGGCGTGCTGCAGCGTTCGCAGCGACCGGCGATGACCTGCTCGTTGGCGAGCACGGTCTTGCAGGACGGGCACCAGTTGACCGGGGCCTCCTTCTTCTCCGCCAGGCCCGCCTCGAACAGCTTGAGGAAGATCCACTGCGTCCAGCGGTAGTACTCCGGATCTGTCGTGTCTACGGTCCGGGTCCAGTCGTACATGAGGCCGGCCCGGCGGAGCTGACGCTCGAAGTTGGCCACGTTGCGCGGGATCAGCTCCATGGGATGGACGCCCACCTGCAGCGCGTGGTTCTCCGAGTGGATGCCGAAGGCGTCGAAGCCGATCGGCTCGAAGACGTCCTCCCCCAGCAGCCGGCGGTAACGACCGTGGATGTCGGCCCCGGTAAACGCGTACAGGTTCCCGACGTGCAGCCCTTCCGCCGACGGGTAGGGATACATCATCAGGTTGAAGAAGGGGCGCTCCGCCGCGTCCAGGTCGACCTGGTTCGTCCCCTCTTCCTCCCAGAACGAACGCCACCTGGCCTCGACCCGCTCCGGCACGTAGTCGTCGTGCTCCGCCGCCACTCTCGCCATCCTCTTCGCCTCTCTATCCACCGCCCGCCAGGAGCCACGCCACACCCGCTCCGACCAGCGTGCAGCCCAGATTCACGCCATCGTTTCCGATTAAGCCGATCCGATCCTCCAACGTCGCTCCGAGCAGGGAATCCGCGAACATGCCCGCCGTGCCGGCGAGCACGCCAAGGGGGATCCAACCCGGAGTCGGCGCCAAGAGCCTCATCGCGCCCCCGAGCGACTCGCCGGAGCCGGGGCTCGCCGCCACGGCCGCGAGCAAGGCAGCTACCGTCCCGATAGCCGCCGCACCGGCGACCGCCGCCGCCGTGCCCGGAAGCGATACGGCGCCCGAACGCCCGGCCGGGACGCGGGAGCCGTTGACTACGGACCACGCCGGCCACGAGCCTGCCGATCCGATTTCCGTCGCCCACGTGTCCGCCGCGGCAGCCGCCACGGCGCCGACGAGCGCATACTGGGCGCCGTGGGCCCAGCCGGCTAGAGTGAGAACCGAGAGTGCGGCCGCCACTCCGCCGTTCGCAAGCACCTGCGGGGCGCTCCGGCCCTCCGGCTCCGTCCGCGCCGGCTTGGCGCCGGCCCGGTACCGGCCGAGAGCCGAACTCGTGAGGAAGAACACTAGGAGCAGACCGAGGCCGAACCACCCCGACCCCACGGCCACGGCGAGCCCGACCACCACCGCCGCGAGCTGGCCCGAGGGCGTGAGCCAGCGAAGGCGCCGGCTCAAGAGGATGATCAGACCCCCGACCGCGACCGGCACGAGCAGGGTCATGCTTGCCTGCATGGATTACGCTCGGTAGGGTTCCGTTGAATCATGAATAGCGCGACGTGGACAGAGGAGCGGATCCAGCCGGGCGTAGCCCTGGCTCTGCTCGAATCGCTGCGCGCCGCAGACACGCCCGCCGAGCACCTCCAGGACGAGGACGTCCAGCAGTCGCTCCCCCGCCGACTCGGTCTGAGCGCCGTCGTGGAGACCCAGATGCATCGGTACGCCACGCTCATGCGCGAGAGCGGCTCGCTTCCGGCCCGTGAGGTCGCCGAGCTCTTTCGGCTGGTGAGCCGGAGGCCCGACGCCCGCGCGGTGTTCACCGACACGGGACGGCGGCTCGCGGCGACCGACTACTCGGGCCGGGGGCACGGCATGCGGCCACTCGCCCGCCGGCTTCCCTCGCGCCTTCGCTGCCGGCTCGGCCTTCGCGGCGTGTACCGCATCGCGAAGCAGCTCACCCCGGATGGGACCGTGCGAGTGGAGGTCAGGCCGCCCGGCCTCATCGTGACGGGGGGTCTGCTCGCCAGAGTCTGCCGCTCCGACGCCGGTTGCCTGCTCCTCAACGCCGCGTTTGAGACGTCGCTGGAGGCGTTCGGGGCGGAGCGGGGGAGCATCGACCACCCGGAGTGCGAGGGACGCGGGGATCGGAAGTGCGTCTGGAGGCCGCTTCCCGCCTGATTCAACCCGCCTCCGGCTCCACGTGGACGACGACGCCCGAGAACCCTCCCTCCCCAGCCAGACGACGCTCGACAGCATCGGCGATCCGATGGGCCTCACGCACGTCGGTCGAGGGATCCACGTGAATCGTGAGCTCCGCGAAAGCCTCACCCGGCCGGCCGCGTGAGCGTATCTCCGTCGCATGGACCACTCCGGGCGTCCCGGAGACGATCCCGCGTATCGTCTCCGAGTCGAAGGCCCGGCGATCGACCAGCACCGGCACGGCCCGGCGCAGGATCTGCCAGCCGCTGTGCGCGATCACGGCGGCCACCACGATGGCGAGCCAAGCGTCGGCGGCCGTCCAACCCAGCCAGACGAGCCCCAGCCCGCCCAGCACGGAGGCGGTCACCATCACATCGGCGAGGGTGTGGCGCGCATCCGCGGCCAGCATCTCGCTCCGGAGCCGCCTCGCCGAGCGCGACTCGAGCGTCGCCACCGCCACGTTCACCACCATCGTGCCGCCGAGCACGACGAAGGTGAGCGGCTCCAGGCGGGGCGGCTCCCCGCCCGCGAGGAGTCGCCCGATCGCACCCGTGAGGAGCTCGAAGCAGGTGATCGAGAGGAAGCTCACGATCGCGAGCGCACCGAGCGTCTCGAACTTCGAGTGCCCGTACGGATGCTCGGCGTCGGGCGGTGCAGCGGCCAGGCGGATCACGATGAGCGCCACCACGTTGTTGAGGGCGTCGACGCTCGAGTGGCCGGCATCGCCGAGAATCGCGATGGACCCGGAGCGTAGGCCCACCACGAGCTTCGCGACCACCACGAGGACGTTGGCGCCCAGGACCCACCACAGCACCCGGCGCACGCGCAGCCGGCGGCCGTCCTCCCAAGCACGCGTCTCGGTCACCGACCCCACCCCCGCGGGGGGCGGCGGCGGCTCTTGAGGAACTTCCGCTGGCCGCCGGCCGGCGGCGGCCGGCGTCTCTTCCCGCCGAAGGCGCTGACGATCCGGTCGACAAGCATGTCGAACGGCGAGCTCCGGGAGGCCCGGCCCGTCAGCTCGTACTTGTCGTAGAGCCCGGGATACCCGAGGCCGATCCAGATCCCCAGCGCGAAAGCCATCGCCATGCCCGCCACGAGAAGGATGACGAGGGTACTCTCTTTCAACGGCCGACCTTCCTGCTAAAAGGCCCCATCCTGTTCTTGCGCCTCATCCGAAGGGCTGTCTACACTACCCCCATCCATGGTTCTCAATGTCGGCCGCCGAGACGCTTCTGTCAGCCCTTCGGCCACTTTTCCAGACGGTTTGAGGTGATACATGAGTCCTCCTCCACGCCGTGAGATCGACGTCCTCCTCAGCGAAGAGCGCGTATTCGAGCCGCCCGCGGCGTTTCGCGAACGGGCTCACGTAACCGGTAACGAGCCGTACCTGCAAGCAGCCGATGACCCGGAGGCCTACTGGGAGCGCTGGGCCCGGGAGCTCCACTGGTTCAAGCCCTGGACCCGGGTACTGGAGTGGAACCCGCCCTTCGCCCGCTGGTTCACGGGGGGGTTGCTTAACGCCGCCTACAACTGCCTGGACAGACACCTGGACACGGAGCGGGCCGACCGGCGTGCCCTCGTGTGGGAGGGAGAGCCCGGAGACGAGAGGACGTACACGTATCGCCAGCTTCACGAGGAGGTGAGCCGCTTCGCGAGCGCGCTCAAGGGGCTCGGCGTGAAGAAGGGCGACCGGGTGGCCATCTACCTCCCGATGATCCCCGAGGCTGCGATCGCGATGCTGGCCTGCGCGAGGATCGGCGCGCCGCACTCCGTCGTGTTCGGAGGCTTTTCCTCACAGGCCCTAAGGGACCGGATCGAGGACGCCCGCGCCAAGGTCCTGATCACCGCGGACGGCGGATACCGGAGGGGTAAGGTCGTCGCCCTCAAGCGGAACGCCGACGAAGCGGTCGCCGGGCTGGATTTCGTCGAGCACGTGGTCGTGGTGCGCCGGCACGATTCCGGTGAGACGATCGGCGGTGCGGAGATGGGAAGCCGAGACCGATGGTATCACGAGCTCGTGGCGGCGGCGCACGCCAACTGCCCCGCCGAGCCGATGGACTCCGAGGACCTGCTTTACATCCTCTACACGTCGGGCACGACGGGAATGCCGAAAGGCGTGGTGCACACCACCGGCGGCTACCTGACGCAGGTCTACGCGACCACCCGCTGGGTGTTCGACCTTCGCGACGACGACATCTACTGGTGCACGGCGGACGTCGGTTGGGTTACCGGTCACTCCTACATCGTGTACGGCCCTCTCGCTAACGGCACGACGGTGTTCATGTACGAGGGCGCGCCGAACTGGCCCGACTGCGGTCGCTTCTGGGCCCTGTGCGAAAAGTACGGCGTCACCATCCTGTACACCGCGCCGACGGCGATCCGCGCGTTCATGAAGTGGGGAGAGAAGTGGCCGGCGAAATACGACCTTTCGAGTCTGCGCCTGCTCGGAACGGTCGGCGAGCCGATCAACCCGGAGGCGTGGATCTGGTACCGCAAACACATCGGGGGGGAGCGGTGCCCTATCGTCGACACGTGGTGGCAGACCGAGACGGGAGCGATCATGATCACGCCCCTCCCGGGCGCGATTCCCACGAAGCCGGGCTCGGCGACTCTCCCGTTCCCCGGTACCGATGCGACCATCCTGGACAGCGATGGCAACGAGGCGGAGAGCGGCCTTCTCGCGATCACCTCCCCGTGGCCCGCCATGTTGAGGGGCATCTACGGGGACGAGGAACGGTATCGGCAGACCTATTGGTCCAAGTGGGAGAACATCTACTTCGCGGGAGACGCCGCCCGTCGCGACGAGGACGGATACTTCTGGATCGCGGGCCGCGTGGACGACGTACTGAACGTCGCCGGCCACCGGATCGGAACCATGGAGGTCGAGTCGGCGCTCGTCGACCACCCGGCCGTGGCCGAAGCCGCCGTCGTTGGCCGGCACGACGAGCTCAAAGGACAGGCGATCGCGGCGTTCGTCTCGCTCATAGAGGGCATAGACGCCTCCGACGAGCTGAGCGCCGCTATCCAAGCGAACGTCGTGAAGCAGATCGGCGCGATCGCCCGGCCGGCGGACATCATCTTCACCGCCGACCTGCCCAAGACGCGAAGTGGCAAGATCATGCGCCGGCTCTTGAGGGACATCGCGGAGGGGCGGGCGCTCGGCGACACCACGACGCTCGCCGACCCGGCGGTGGTGGAGCAGCTAAAGCTCCGGTACGAGGGCGCTGAATCGTAGCGCCGGATCGACACGAGCAGCGCCGCGTTCTCTTTCTGCTGGCGCTGACCGAACTTCTGGTGATGTCGCTGTGGTTCAGCGCCAGCGCGGTCGTGCCCGAACTTACCGAGGAGTGGGAGCTGGATTCGGGGTCGGCCGCGTGGCTCACCATGTCGGTGCAACTCGGCTTC
>DAOVWI010000079.1 GCA_030636765.1 Gemmatimonadales bacterium | reverse complement strand
GCGCAAGAGATCGGCCGGGGAGATGAGAGCGCCGGCATCGCCGTCCGCCTCGAGGGTCAACCCGTCGTCCGGCTCGAGAGTCGCCCCCCCATCCGATTGGCCTCCCGTCACCGAGGCGAGCTGAGGGCCGGCCAGGTCCTCGACGACCGAGCTCACCCAGCTCACCGGCCGCCCGAACACCAGGACGACGAGGAGGGTGAGGGCCAGCGCCCGCACCGGCAGCCGGACCAGGGCGTGGCCGAACGAGCCGCCCTTCGCCGTGAAGTGCAGGATGAGCATGAAGGCGATGAACGCGAGGGTAGCCGTCCAGCCGAGCAGAGCGAAGGCGCCTATGACGATCAGGTCGATGAGCATGCCGAGGGCTCGGCGCGTCGGTCCCGCGAGCGGGAGCCCGAGCAGGTCGGGCGCCACCCGGAAGGCATAAGGTGTGACGATGGTTCGAGGGTCTCGAACGTTCATGGATGCGGCTCTCGCTCCTCACCGGCGGCCCGGGGACACTCCCGGATGATAAGCCGGTGGAGATGCCAGGAGGAATACGCGTTCCCGATTGCCCGGGAGCGGCGTCTGCGCATCAGTTGGGTGTGGCCGGGGTCAATCGCTGTTGCACGTTCGCCACTTCCGAGGTCGCCGCCACGTGGCGAGGCGCACCGCACGATGAGGTCGTAACAGGATGCAAAGACTTCGTTTACGCGTGTTCCAAAGAGCTCTGGCACGGCCCCGGTTCGGAGCTTGCCTTGGTGAGACGCCGAGGTCGAGAGGCCTCGTTCGATGCGAGCCTTAGACATCGTAAACGACAGCTGAGGGCGTCGGTATCGGGCGGGTTGATGGGCCTCCAAGTTATCCGGGGCGAGCGCCGAGGTGCCCATGTGCGGCGCGCCCCGCAGGACCACGAGTCAGTCGGAGCACTCCTCCAAGACCGCTGCGTAGCGTCACCGCTACCAGGATCCGGCTGGCTCGCCTCCCCTCTCTCTCCTGCACCTCTTCGGGCCCACAGCGGTGGGCCGATCCCTCTCCTGCACCTCTCCTCCCTTGCGGTGCACCCACCCGGTTCGGATCCTACCGGGCACTTGAAGTCGGGCCGATCCGTGGAAACACGGCGTCCCGCGTCTCATCTACTCGAGTCTCGGAAGGAGGAGGTCATGTCCGGGAGGCTGCATAGCCGCCGGGTGGGGGTGATCTTCATGCTGAGCATCGTTCCTCTGGCGGGCTTCGCGCCTCGCGCGATCGCTCAGCAGGACATGTCGGACGTGGAGATCACCGCGACCTACGTCGCGGGGAACGTCTACATGCTGCAGGGCCGCGGCGGCAACATCGGGGTTTCGGTGGGTCCGGACGGCGCGCTGCTCGTCGACGACCAGTTCGCGCCTCTCGCGGACAGGATCCGCGCCGCGCTGGCGGGCATGGTCGAGGGCGAGATCGATCTGAAGTTCGTGCTCAACACGCACTGGCACGGCGACCACACGGGCGGGAACGTCGAGTTCGGGCCGGAAGCTCCGATCATCGCTCACGCCAACGCTCGAAAGCGTCTTGCCACCCGACAGGAGACGGCGTTCGGCGTGACCGAGCCCTCGGCCCCCGAGGCGCTTCCGGTCATCACCTTCGGCGACTCGGTCTCGATTCACTTCAACGGCGAGGAGATCCGGGCCATACACCTACCGCGTGGCCATACGGATGGAGACGCGGTGGTCTACTTCAGCGGATCGAACGTCGTGCACATGGGGGACGACTTCTTCTCCGGCCGGTTCCCCTTCGTCGATCTGTCTAGCGGCGGGAGCGTCCAGGGCCTCGTCGTCGCCGTCCGCAGCGTGCTCGAGCAGCTGCCGCCTGACGTCAAGATCATCCCCGGTCACGGCCCGCTCTCGGGCAGGGAGGACCTTGAGGCGTACCTGGAGATGGTGGAGGAGAGCCTCGGGCTGGTGAGCGCCGGAATCGAGGCGGGAAGGGGCCTCCAGGAGCTACAGGCGGAGGGGATGCCCGATCGGTGGGCGGATTGGGGTGGGGGTTTCATCAACTCCGATCGCTGGATCGAGATCCTCTACCGGAGCCTCCAGGGTTCGTAGCGCGCCGGATCATGGATGCAGCGAGCGACTCGGCCGACGCTCCGGCTTCGGAGCTGGCGGACGGGTACAACGTTGGCTACGCGGATCAGCTCCGAGAGCGACGGCTGCGGGAGCGCGGCGTCGTGCCGCCGCCGCTGGCGGTGCCTCCCGGCCTCGGGCCGCCTGCTCCCACGCTTCTCGCCGACCCACGCCTTCTCAGGGCCGCAGCGATCGCCGGGAAGCTGGTGGCGGCGTACCGTGAACAGGGTCACCTGGCCGTGCCACTCGATCCGCTCGGCACGCCGCCGCCCGGCCATCCGACGCTGGCGTTGGATTTCTACGGGATCACCGAGGAGGAGTTGGCTCTGGTTCCGGCCCCGGCGCTCGGCCTCGAACGGCTCGGCCGGACCGCCCTCGACGTTCTCGAAAGCCTGTGGGCCCGTTACTGCGGCCGAATCGGGTACGAGATCGACCACGTGGAGGATCCGGCCCAGCTCGAGTGGCTGATCGACCGCATCGAGAGCGGACGTCACTGGCCGAAGCTCTCGGTGGAAGGCCGGCGGCTGCTGCTGCAGCGGTTGACCGAGGTCGAAGGCCTGGAGCGCTTCCTTCACCGCTCGTATCTGGGGGCGAAGCGGTTCTCGATCGAGGGGCTGGACATGCTCGTGCCGATGGTGGACGAGCTTCTCGAGCGGACCGCCTCCCGGGGCACGCGGGAGGTCTTTCTCGGCATGGCCCACCGCGGCCGCCTCAACGTGATCGCCCACATCGTGGGCCGCTCGTACGCGGCGATCATCGGCGAGTTCGAGGGGCAGCACTCGATCGGGATCCAGACGACCGTTCCGGAGGGTGGGTCGGGTGACGTGAAGTACCACTACGGCGCCTACGGCACCTACACGACGGATGCCGCCACTCTGAACGTCCTTCTGGCTCCCAATCCGAGCCACCTGGAGTACATCGATCCGGTCGTCGAAGGGATGGCCCGGGGCTCCCGGGAGCTCCGCTTCGGCTCGCGTCTCGACACCAGGACCCGTGAGACGTTCGCCAGCGACCGTCTTCTGGTCCTGCCGATCCTGATCCACGGTGACGCCGCTTTCATGGGGCAGGGGGTGGTTGCCGAGACGCTGAACCTGAGCCGGCTGGAAGGCTACGAAACGGGCGGCACCGTCCACGTCATCGCGAACAACCAGCTCGGGTTCACGACGCTGCCGAGGGATGCCCGCTCGGCCCGCTACGCCAGTGATCTCGCCCTTGGATTCCGCATCCCCGTCGTGCACGTGAACGCCGACGATCCCGAGGCCTGCCTGGCGGCCATTCGGCTCGCTTCCGACTACCGGATCGAGTTTGGTGAGGACATCGTCGTGGATCTCGTCGGGTACCGCCGGTACGGACACAACGAGGGTGACGAGCCCGGTTACACGCAGCCCGAGATGTACCGGAAGATCGCCGAGCACCCCTCCGTGCGGACGCTTTGGAAGGATCGGCTCGTCGCCGAGGGTGCGATAACGGAGGGAGAGGCGGACGCGATGGCCGACCGCGTGGCAGAGGCACTCCAGGCGGCGCGCCGGCAGGTGATCTCGGAGGGCGCACCCGAGGCCACCGAGTCGAGCGTTGATGGTGACTCGGCCGCCCCCAACGACTCGGAACGAGCCGGTGAGGCCTTCACCCGACCTCCCGGGCACGCCTCCGCGGGCGAGGAGGACCCGTGTCGGAGGTGGAGGCCGGTGTCGCTGTGGGCCGAGCTCACCGAGGACAATCGGTCGGAGACGGGAACCACCGTTCGGGCCGACGTACTGCGCGAGCTCAACGAACGCATCCACTCCTGGCCCGATGACTTCGAGCTTTTCCAGAAGCTGGACCGCCAGTTCGAGCGGCGCCGCAAGAGCGTGGAGACGGGGCTCGATTGGGCTCACGCCGAGACGCTGGCTTTCGCCACCCTCCTGACCGGCGGGATTCCCATTCGGTTCACGGGAGAGGACGCCGAACGGGGCACGTTCAGCCAGAGGCATCTCGTGCTTCATGACGCGACGGGGACGGGCACGTACGTGCCCCTGCAGCACCTGTCGGCCGACCAGGCTCCGTTCCAGGTGTGGAACAGCCCGCTGTCCGAGACCGCCGTCCTCGGCTTCGAGTACGGTTACAGCACGATCGCAGCCGACTCCCTCGTTCTGTGGGAGGCTCAGTTCGGCGACTTCGTGAACGTCGGCCAGGCGATCATCGACCAGTTCGTCGCGGCCGCCCGCTCCAAGTGGGGGCAGGAGTCGCGGCTCGTCCTTCTCCTGCCGCACGGCTACGAGGGCCAGGGCCCCGAGCACTCGAGCGCGCGGCTCGAGCGCTTTCTGCAGCTCGCGGCGGAGCGAAACATCAGGGTGGCGAACCCCACGACGCCGGCCCAGTACTTCCATCTCCTGCGCCTGCAGGCGCTCCGTCCCGCCCGGCGTCCGTTGGTCGTCATGACGCCTAAGAGTCTGCTCCGGCATCCGAAGGCACGCTCGTCCATCGATGAGCTGGCGGCTGGGCGCTTTCGCCCCCTGCTCGTGCCGGAGCACGTCGCGCCGGAGTCCGTGTGGAGGCTCGTGCTCTGCAGCGGGAAGCTCTGCTACGACCTGATCGCAGCCAAGGCGAGCGAGGAGGGGAGCGATCGCGTGGCCGTCGTGCCCCTCGAGCTCCTCTACCCGTTCCCGGAGGCCGAGCTGCGCGCGGCGCTCGGAGCGTTCCCGGGGCTGCAGGAGATCGTCTGGGCTCAGGAAGAGCCGAGCAACATGGGGGCCTGGAGCTACGTCCGGCCGAGGCTGATCGAGCTCTCCGGGGATCTACCGGTGCGCTACGTAGGGCGTGCCTCCAGGGCGAGCACGGCGGAGGGGCAAAGAGAGGAGCACACGGAGGAGCAGGCTCGCATCGTGCGCGAGGCGCTGGCTTCTTCTTAGCCCGCTGGTGCTGGCGCCTTAGCCTGCGGGGCTGCTAGGGGCCGTGGCCGGCCTCACCCTCCATCAGTGACTCACGTAGTGGGAGGAGCGGGAAGGTGCTGGCGTACAGGGAGTACGTGAGCCCGAACAGGCCCAGGAAGCCGAGGAAGATCGCCAGCTCGGGCAGGCCAAGCGGCGGCTCGCCCTTCCAGACCGACGGGAAGACGAGGTTGTAGCGTTCGACCCAGAACCCCGCGAGGACCAGAATGGCCACGCCGGCCAGGAAGCGCGGCTTCATCTTCGGCGAGCGACCGAGCAGCAGAACGAACGGCGCCGCGAAGATCAGCACCATCTGCAAGATGAGAAGCGACGAGAAGCCGCCCGACGTCCGCTGAATGAACCAGATCGTCTCGCGTGGCAGGTTGCCGTACCAGACGACGATGAACTGCGAGAACCACAGGTAGGTCCAGAAGACGACGAAGGCGAAGAGCAGCTTGCCGAGGTCGTGGAACTGCCAGCGACTCCAAAGCTGCCGGTTCCGCACGCCCGTATGCCACCCCGCCACGACCGCCACGAAGGCGAGAAGCGTAAGCCACCCCCCCACGAAGTAGTACGGTCCCCAGATTACGCTCATGAATCCCGGTGTCAGGGACATCGCCATGTCCGTGGCCAGCAGCGTGAAGGTCGAGACCCACAGGAGGATCAGCAGCGGCGAGAGAACCGTCAGCCGGCTGCGGGAGAGTGCCGCCTCCTCCGCGTCGCCCCGCCACTTCCGGCCGAGACGCTCTATGAGGGCCGCACGCCACCCGGAGTGCCGACCCTGGAGGAACGGCGCGTCGGGTCGCAGCGAGTACCAGAGGAACAGGCCGCTCGTACCGATGATCAGCAGTAGCAGGGCGCCGTTACGCAGGAAGACTCCGTCGACGGTCAGCCACTGGCGGTTGATGTGCTCTTCCACCGGGTGAACCCACGGGAAGATGTGTTCCGCTCCGAAGTAGAGGGATACGAAAACCAGGAAGCACACCGGCAGGAAGGCGGCCGCTCCTTCGGCTATTCGGCGGAAGTCCTTGCCCCAATGACCCTTGGCGACCTGAATGATGGCTCCGAAAACCACTCCTGCCTGCGCGAGCGCCGTCCAGAAAAGGAAGTTGTACCACACGTTGGCCCAGGCGCGCTGCGGATCTTGGCCCAGGGTGAGCACGAAGGCGAGAGCACCGACCACGACGCCTCCGAGCAGGAGCAGCACCGCCGCCGCCGGTATCGAGCCGCGAGCCGTCTTCAGGGCCTGCTGCCGGCGCGCCTCGGCGCTCGCGACCTCCCCGGCGCCCGCCAACCCCTCGGCGTCCCTCATGCGGGAGGTCATTTCGTGGATCCCACGGCGTTGCTGAGTGCGTCCCCGGTGCCGCCGGCGGGATTCGTCTCGGCGCCCGGTTCCACGAGCCCGGCCTGAAACGCGCGGACGAACGCGACGAGCTGCCAGCGCACGGCGGCCGGAATCCGCCGGTAGGAGGGCATGAGTCCGCGGCCGTTCGTGATCATCCCCCAGATGTAGCCGTCCGAATAGGAGCTAGCCTGATCCGAATGGAGGTTCAGTGTGGGGATGTCGGGGATGCGGTTCGGGCCGACGACGGGGCCTCGGCCACGGCCGTCCGTCCCGTGACACACCGAGCAGAACGTCTGAAAGTTCTCTTCGCCGAGCGCCAGGTCGATGCCCTCGGGCCCGAGGGGGCTCGAGAGCGTATCGGCCTCCTGAAGCGTGTAGGTCCGCTCCGATCCCAGGGCCACGGCTCCCGCGGGCGGCGTCAGCGCCGCCCGTTCGTACGCCTCGATGGACGGCTGCTCCGTCATGGTGGAAAACGTCGGCACGTACTTGATCTGGTCGTCGCACGCCGCCCCGGCCGCGACCAGCGCCACCACGGCGATGGTCGCCAGCCGACGCCCTGACGGCCCCGACACGAGGGGTCTCGAGAGCCGCCTCCTCATGCCATCACCTCGACGGCCAGCGGATCCGTCTCGCCCAACAGCCGCTCGGCGTCAGCCTGGCGATCGGCTCCGGCCGCCACAAAGACGCCCCACCGGTCCACGGAGAACGCCGCGCGGTAGCTCGGCGAGAGCGTGAGCTTCGGCTTGCGCGCGTGCACCAGCATCGAGAAGAGCGCGAAGATCCCGGTGAGGAGGATGGCGAGCTCGAACATCACGACGAAGAAGGGCGGCATCGAGATGATCGGCTTGCCCTGTGTCACCAGCGGGTAGGCGAGCGACGCGCCCGCCGAGAGCAGGAAGCCGGTGGCGCAGCCGGTGATGGCGCCGATCAGCGCCCACAGCCGGACCGGGCTCGAGTCGATTCCCATCGCCTCCTCGAGCTCCGGAGCCGGGATCGGCGAGTAGACCTCGAGATCCTCGAAGCCCTCTTCGCGCAGGACTTCGATGGCCCGGCGCGCGGCCTCCACGGAGCCGTATTGTGCGATCACGCCCACGCTCCGATTCCCACCGGTTCCGTGGCGGTTCACTCCGCGCCTCCCACGCGGCCGGCCGCCTGCTCGTGGGCCTGCTCATGCGCCAGGTGCTCCTTCACTTCCGCGATGCTGATGACCGGCAGCGTCTTGGCGAAGATCAGGAACCACATGTAGAACCAGGAGAAGCTGCCGATGAGGATGCTGATCTCGACCCAGCTCGGTGTGTAGTTTCCCCAGCCGCTCGGCAGGTATTCGTGGGCGAGCGAGGAGACGATGATGACGAAGCGCTCGTAGAACATGCCGATGTTGACGAACACCGCGATCACGAACAGCGCCGGAATGCTGCGTCGGATGTCTCTGAACCAGAGCGTAGCCGGCACGATGACGTTGCAGAAGACCATGATCCAGAACGGACCCGCATACGCACCAAAGGCTCGCCAGAGGAAGCTATCCTGCTCGATCGGGTCGGCCGAGTAGTAGGCGAGGAAGTACTCGACGGCGTACGCGTAGCCCACGATGAGCGACGTGAGAAGCATGAGCTTCGCCATGTTCTCGAAGTGGTACTCGGTCACGTACGCCTCGAGGCCGAACGCCCAGCGCAGACCGACCATCAGCGTGATTACCATGGCCACGCCCGAGAAGATCGCGCCGGCCACGAAGTAGGGGGCGAAGATCGTGGAGTGCCACCCGGGGACTATGGCGAGGGCGAAGTCCCAGGAGACGACGCTGTGCACGGAGAGCACCAGAGGGGTCGCGATCCCCGCCATGATCAGGTAGGCTCGCCGGTAGTGGCGCCACTCCCGCACGCTCCCCTCCCAGCCGAGCGAGAGCAGGCCGTACAGCTTGCTCTTCCAGCCGCGGAACTTGTCACGCAGCGCCGCGAGGTCCGGAATCAACCCCGTGTACCAGAAGATCAGGCTGATCGTGAAGTAGGTGCCCACGGCGAAGACGTCGAGAACGAGGGGGGAGCGGAAGTCCGGCCAGATCATCCGCTGGGACGGGTACGGCATCAGCCAGTAGAAGTACCACACGCGCCCCAGGTGGATCAGCGGGAAGAGGCCGGCCGTCATCACGGCGAAGATCGTCATCGCCTCCGCGGCCCGGTTGATCGTCGTCCGCCAGCCCGAGCGGAAGAGGTAGAGGATCGCCGAGATCAGCGTGCCGCTGTGTGCGATGCCCACCCAGAAGACGAACAGCGTGATGTACACGCCCCATCCGACCGGATGGTTGATTCCCGTGACGCCGATCCCCTTGTGGATCTGGTACGCCCAGGCCGCGCCGCCGAGGGCGACGCCGCCGATCGCTATCGACAGCAGAAGCGCATACCGCCACGACGGAACGAGGATCGGGCGGCAGATGTCCTCGTTGGCGTCGGCCAGCGTGGGGGTGGGGTACACCTGCTCGATCTCGCGAGCCGCCGTCGCCATCACTCCTCGGCGCCGCCTTCCGAGTGTCCGGGGGCTCCGTGTTCCGTCTCCGGCATCTCGGCGTGGGTGACGCTCGCCAGGTACGTGATCGCTGGCCGCGTGTAGAGCTCGTCCAGGACGTGATATCCCCTCGGGCTGTGCGACTTCTTCGAGACCTCGCTTCCCACGACCTTCAGGTTGCCGAACACGATGGCGCTGGCCGGGCACGTCTGCTGGCACGCCGTCATGAACTCGCCGTCCCTCACGTACCGGCCCTCGGCCTTCGCCTCCTGCTTCGCCCGGTTGATT
>DAOVWI010000249.1 GCA_030636765.1 Gemmatimonadales bacterium | reverse complement strand
GCCGGGCCGGTTGGAGATGAAGATGTGCCACATCTCGGCCGTTCCCAGTCCGTCCAGCAGCTCGACCCCGAACGTCTCGTTCCACCGCCGATGGAGTTCGGCCGGCAGCGCCTCGCCTGCGGAGGTGGCGAGCCGGAGGCCGGAGAGGTCCCGCTTCGCCGCCTCGGGATGGGCCAACATCTGGTTGATCATCGTGGGGACGTTGACGAGCACCGTGGGCCGGTACCGCTCGATTCGCTCGAAGAGCGCGTCCGCCGTACACCTCTCCGGCCATAGGGCGCACGTGCCGCCGACCGAGAAGGGGAAGAGGAGGTTCGTACCCGTCGCGTAGCCGAAGTAGAGCTTCGGGACGGAGAGGGTGATGTCGACCTCGCTCATCCCCAGCACCCCTTTGCCGTAGCACTCCGTCGTGTTGGCGAAGGAGCGGTGGGTCTGGAGCACGGCCTTCGGCCGTCCGGTCGTGCCGCCCGAGAAGAGCCAGATCGCGGCGTCGTCCCGGTGGGTGGGGAAGTTCTCCAGCTTCGGCGAATCCAGGCCCAGCCGACCGGAGAACTCGGGGTCGTCGACGATCGCGATCGCCCGGAGGTGGCTGGTGGCCGACGACGCGTGCTCGTATCCCTCCCGGCTCGAGTGGTCGACGAAGGCGAAGATGGCCCGGGTGTAGCCGAGGAAGTACTCGATCTCATCGGGCTTCAGGTGCGGGTTCAGCATCACGACGGCCGCCCCGACCTTCAGGATTCCGAAGAGGGCGTACACGAACTCGGGTCCGTCCTCGAGGGCGATGATTACCCGCTGCTCCGGGGCGATGCCGGCATCCCGCAGGAGGTTGCCGTACCGGTTCGCTCGCTCCTGGACCTCCGAATACGTCACGGCGCCCGCGTCGCCGAGCAGCGCGGTCCGGTCGCCGCGGCCTTCCTCGATCCGAGCGTCGAGGAAGTACCCGGCGATGTTGAACGTTTCCGGCGGCGTGAATGGCATGGTGCACGATGTTACGCACCGGCTAGAATAGGGGTCAACCTGGGCGATCCGCCGCTGGAGGGAATCGTGACCATGGCCGTGCACAGCCTGGCCGACATGACGTGGGAGGAAGTGCGCGACCTGAGGCGTGATGCCGCCGTCGCGATCCTGCCCGTCGGCGCGATCGAGGCCCACGGGCCGCACCTTCCGCTCTCCACCGACGTGATCATTGCGGAGGCGATGGCGGAGGCCGGCGCCGCCCGCCTTGCCGACGACGGGTGGGAAGTCCTGGTGCTTCCCGCCCTCTCGTATTCCGCCGCTCCCTTCGCCGCCGGCTTTCCGGGCACCCTCTCCATCGGGCCCGAGACGCTCACGCGGACGATAGTCGACATCGCCCGAAGCCTGGGCTCGCACGGGATTGCCGTGCTGGCGATCGCGAACGCGCACCTCGACCCGGCCAACATCGGGGCGATCGGGGCGGCCGCGGAGGAGTGTGGCCGTGGGGCGCTGGAGGCTGCCGACGCCGGAAGCGCCGCGTGCCGCATCGTGTTCCCCGACGTGAGCGGGAGGCCGTGGGCGCCGCGCCTGACGGAGGAGTTCAGGAGCGGAGCGTGCCACGCCGGCAGCTACGAGGGATCGGTCGTTCTCGCGGCGGCGCCGTCGCTTGTGCGCGAGAAGATCCGCTTGGGGCTCGCCCCGAATCCGGTGTCGCTCTCGGAGGCGATTCGGGAGGGGAAGCGGAGCTTCGAGGAGGCCGGAGGTGCACGCGCGTACTTCGGCTACCCGGCCGATGCGAGCGCGAAGGAAGGGGAGCGCACGATCGCCGCTCTGGGACTGATCCTGGCGGAGGCCGTGCTGGCCGAGCCGGAGGCAGCGGGGTGAGCCGGCTCGAGCTCGCGGGCCGCACGGCGGTCGTCACCGGGGCGGGCCGCGGCATCGGCCGGGCCGTGGCCCGTAGCCTCGCCGAGGCGGGCGCGGCGGTGGTCGTGGCGGCGCGAACCGGGCAGGAGATCGAGGCGGTG
>DAOVWI010000180.1 GCA_030636765.1 Gemmatimonadales bacterium | reverse complement strand
GCAGAGGGAAGCGATCCGGGCGGTTCTGGAGGTTGCGGCGCAGCGCAATCAGGAGATCATGCGCGGCGCGCGTGAGCAACTCGAAGACCAGCTCCGGCAGATGAGAGAGGAGCTGTTCCCGTTGCTGGACGAGGAGCAGCGTCAGCGACTCGAGTCCGCAGCGGGAGGCTTCCGCCGAGGAAGCTTCCGCGGGCCACCCGGCCCCTCTGGCCGCCGAGGACCGGGTGCCGGCCGGCGGTCGCACGGCGAGCGGCCATCGCGAGAGCCGTCCGATACGACGGGAGGGCTCTAGTACGCTGCGACCGCCGGCACAAACTCAGTAGCTGTCCCGGTGCACCGCCCGCACGGCACGGCCCGACGGGTCGTTCATCTCCCTGAAGGACGCGTCCCAGAGGAACGCGGTCGGCGTGCTGCACGCGATGCTGGGCCCGGCCGGGACGGTGAGCGCGGCGGCCTCACCCGGGAAATGCCGGGCGAAGATCGCACGATAGAGGTAGGCCTCCTTCGTCTCCGGGGCGCCGATGGGGAAGGTCTCCGCGGCTCCCGCCATCTGGTCGTCGCTCACCTCCCTCTCGGCCAGCGCCTTGAGCGAGTCGATCCATGCGTAGCCCACGCCGTCGGAGAACTGCTCTTTTTGCCGCCAGAGGATCTCCTCGGGAAGGAGACCCTCGAACGCCTCCCGTAACGGTCGCTTCTCGATCCCGCCCTCGCCCACCATCTTGTGCGTGGTGGAGAAGGCCATCGCCACGTCCAGGAACTCCCGGTCCAGGAACGGCACGCGCGCCTCGACCCCCCACGCCGCCATCGACTTGTTCGCCCGCAGGCAGTCGTACATGTGGAGAGCGTCGAGCTTCCGGACCGTCTCTTCGTGGAACTCGCGCGAGTCCGGGGCCTTGTGAAAGTAGAGATAGCCGCCGAACACCTCGTCGGCCCCCTCGCCTGAGAGCACCATCTTGATCCCCATCGCCTTGATGCGCCGGGCCATCAGGTACATCGGCGTGGAGGCACGCACGGTCGTCACGTCGAACGACTCGATGTGGTGGATGACGTCGTGGAGCGCGTCGAGCCCCTCCTGAATCGTGTAGATGAGCTCGTGGTGGACCGACCCGATCGCCTCGGCGACGGTGCGCGCCGCAGCCAGGTCGGGTGCCTCCTCGAGCCCGATGGAAAAGGAGTGGACGCGGGGCCACCAAGCCGCCGTCCCGTCGTCGTCCTCGATGCGGCGCGCTGCGTACTTGGCGGTGATCGCCGCGATCAGGGAGGAATCGAGCCCGCCCGACAGCAGCACCCCGTACGGCACGTCCGACATCAGCTGCCGGTGGACCGCCTGCTCGAGGGCAGCGCGCAGGTTCCCCAGCTCGAGCGGCGCGTCCCTAACGGCATCGTAATCGCGCCAGACCGGTTCGTAGAAGCTCACGGGCTCGGCCGTCTCCGGGGTCAGGTAGTGGCCCGGCGGGAACGCGCGCACGTCTGGACAGACGTCGACGATCGCCTTCATCTCGGAGGCGACGTAGAGGTGTCCCTCTTCATCGTGGCCCAGGTAGAGCGGCATCACGCCGATCGGGTCGCGCGCGACGAGCCAGTCGCCGCTCCTGCGGTCGTAGAGCACGAACGCGAAGATTCCGCTGAGATCGTCCAAGAGCTCGGGCCCACGCTCGCGGTAGAGCGGCAGGATCACCTCGCAGTCCGAGCCCGTTCGGAAGGCATACGACGCGTGCCTCTCGCGCAACTCGCGGTGGTTGAAGATCTCGCCGTTTACCGCGAGCACGAGCTCGTCCGTGGAGTCGAAAAGCGGCTGGCTGCCGCTGTCCGGATCAACGATGGCGAGCCGCTCGTGGGCTAGCACGGCCCGCTCGTCGGCGAACACACCGCTCCAGTCGGGCCCGCGATGCCTCATCCGCGCGGAGAGCCGGAGGGCTCGCTCTCGCAGCTCCGCGGGCTCCGAGCTTATGTCGAGGATCGCGACGATCGAACACATGCGACTAGCGTACGTGAAAAGACCCTTGCAGGGTCCTTGCGGCCGCAAGCGTGGATCTGGCACCTTCCCCGCTTGAGGACGGGTAGGCCCGCCAGGGGATAGGGGAGATGACGCTACGCAACCACAATTGGCAGCGGGTGTGCGCCGCCCGGGCGTGGAAGCGCTGGTCGATCGCCACGGCGGCCCTACTGGCCGGCCTTGCTGGCGATGCGGCCGGCCAGGACTCCCATTACTGGGCCACGCAGTACGGCAACCGGTCCCGGCTGCTGGCCGGCGCGGTGATCGGCAGCGTGGGGGACGTGAGCGCTGTCTTTTACAACCCCGGCGCCCTGGCACTGATCGAGTCGGCGGAGCTCCTACTGTCGGGAAACGTGTTCGAGTACACGGCGGTCGACTACAGAGGCCTGGTGGGCGGCGAGGAAGACTTCGACTCGAACCGCTTCAAGTCCCTGCCTTCCATGGTGGCCGGGGAGTTCCCGTTCAGCTTCCTGGGGGAGAATCGCCTGGCCTATTCCTTCCTGATTCGGCAGGACTTCGACTTTCGGATTCGGGAGAGGGGCGCGCTGAGCGGCGCGGAAGTCGGCCTTCCCGCCCTAGATTTGCTGGCGGGCGATGTGCGGATCGACCAGGACCTGACGGAGTCGTGGGGAGGGCTGACCTGGGCTCGGACGTTGGGTCCCGTCTCGGTCGGAGTCACCCAGTTCATCGCGGTCCGCAGCCAGCGCACCGAGTTCCAGATTGCCGCGCAGGCGCTCGGCAACGCCGGAGAGACGCTCGTCTCCCTTCAGAATCGGGATTTCCGCTACCAGACCTGGCGGATCCTCTGGAAGGCGGGGGTGAGCAAGATCGTGGGCCGCTGGCAGCTCGGGCTCAGCCTCACCTCACCCGGCGTCTCGCTCGGGGGCAGCGGCGACGTCGGCTTCGACAGCACCTTCGTCCTGGCCGGAAGCGACCGCCCGGAGGTAGGCACCGGGCTCGTCACGAGCACACAGGAGAAGCTGCCGGCCCGCTACAAGTCTCCGCTCTCGATCGGCGGGGGAGGAGCCTACACGTTCAACAACGAGCGTGCCCGGGTGCATGTCGCTGCCGAGTGGTTCAATGCCGTCGGCGAGTACGCCGTGATCGACTCGGAGCCGTTCACGGCCCCCGAGGGCGGCGACACGCTCAGCTTCAACATTACGCAGGAGTTTAAGTCCGTATTCAACGCGGGCGTGGGCATCGAGAACCAGTTCAGCGAGCTTCTGGGGGCCTATGCGGGCTTCCGCACCGACTTCAACGCGGGCCTCGAAGAGCCGACCGGAGACGGGCAGTTTGCCGCCAACGTAAGCCGCTGGGACCTGTACCACGTATCGCTCGGGAGCACCTTCACGATCGAGCGCTCCGACTTCACGCTCGGAACGGTCTTTTCCTTCGGTCAGAGCGAGCCGTTCGACCCCCTGGATTTCCTTCCCGGCATCCGGCCCCCCGAGGAGGGGCGGATGGCAGAGGCCAGCCTCTTTCGGATCACCATCATCCTCGGCTTCGGGCTGGCCGGGCTCTAGGAAGATTACGCATCCGCCAAATCGATCTGTCGCTCAAGTTCGAGGACTCCAGCTTCGTGCTGGAAGAGGTCGAGGAGTCGGCCTGACCCCTTTGTTGAGAACACGGCCCACTCAGGTGAAGCCGGGCGCGGAGAACGTAGCCCCCAAGCCGGGCGTGTCGATGGCGTTCTACACGTCGGACGTGGCGGAAGTCGAGCGTTTGACCGCGGGCGACAGGAGCACGCCGCTCGTCCTGTACTGCAACGGGCCGTTCTGCGGCAAGAGCAAGCGCGTCAGCAGAGACCTCTTAGCTGCCGGTTACACGAACGTGCGGCGCTACCAGCTTGGGGTGCCCATCTGGCGGGCGCTCGGCGGCGTGATGGTGATCGAACCGGACGGCCTCCGTTACGTGGGAGAGAAGGATCGGACGGCGGTGTGGATCGACGCCCGCGACCCCGAGGAGTTTCGACAGGGCAGCGTCACGGGAGCGAAGAATCTCCCCTGCAGCCTTGTCCTGCCGGGCAAGGACGTGGGCGAGGTGAAGGAGGCCAAGGACGACGGACGGCTCCCGATGGAGGACCACAACACGAGGATCATCGTTTTCGGGGCGAGCGCCGACCAGGCGCGGG
>DAOVWI010000144.1 GCA_030636765.1 Gemmatimonadales bacterium | reverse complement strand
CCGACGACCCTGATCCCGAAGGCTCGCGCCGCGAGAGCCAGCGCCCCGTCATGTGTGGCCATGACTATCGGCTCCCCGCTGGCCTCTGCCCACAGCCCGGCGGTCGCAAGGTGGATGGCGTCCAACGTTCCCAGGGCGGTTGGCAGCGGCTGCGAGGCGCGGCGCAGCACCGCCGGCGTCGGCTCCACCAGAGTGATCTCGTCAGTCAGGCGGAAGACCGTCTCCCGTCTTGTCACCAGATCCTCGTCGGACAGCTGGGCTCTCAGACGCAGCCGGTCCAACGTTCGGAGGCACTCCACCTCCACAAGGGCGCTTGCTATACCCTTCTCGACCGAAGCCCACTCGCTCAGACGATCCGCCTGCCCGAGGATCAGGCGGAGAAGGACTGATGAGTCCAGGTACGCGATCATCGCTCTCCCTGCCGCTCCTCGATGAGCAGGTCGACGATGTCGAGATCAAGCGCGAGTGGCGGGGGCAACGGCACGGCGTGTAGCTCCGATCCACCCGATGGAGGCTCGCGAACCCTGAGTGGGCCGGGTTCTTCATAGGGCACGACACGAGCGACAGGCGTGTCACGGTCCAGAATCGTGAGGGTATGTCCTCGCCGCACTCGCCGGAGGTGCTCGCTGAGCTTCGCCTTGAGCTGTGCGATCTTCACATCGGTCATGGTCATAATATAGTCATAACAAGTCATGTTGCTCAAGCGGGCTCTGGTTGCCGCGCTGGGCCGTCGGCCTTCCTGCTTGCTCCTAATCACCATATAACCGCAAGTTGGAGCCCGATTTCGACCGGTCCTGCGATGTAAAGTGCGGTCGGATGAAGTGACCGCTCGAAGGAATGGTGCGATGTCGGGACTCAAGCAGCTGATTCACGAGGTGCATCGGCGCTCGATATGGCAGGTGGTGGGGATCTATCTCGGCGCCTCCTGGATGGCTCTTCAGGTCGTCGAGATCATGACCCAGAGCGTAGGGCTTCCCGACTGGGTTCAGCCCTTCGCGATCGTCCTGCTCGTGATCGGATTCCCGATCGTCCTCGGTACGGCCTTCGTGCAAGAGGGCATGGGCTCACGTGCGGACGCACCGGCCGGACCCCTAGCCGCTCCTCACGCGGGAGATGACCCGGAATCGCGGCAAATCACCGAGCTCAAGCCGGACGAGGCGGCTTCCGGAGCTGTCGAGGACCCCGAGGTCCAGGCAGGGGCGATGGCGGAAGCGGTGCCAGAGCGCGGAACGCGCCACCGCGTCTTGACCTGGCGCAACGCGCTCCTGGGAGGCGTCGCCGCGTTCGCCTTTCTGGGAGTGGCGACGGCCGCTTACATGACCATGCGCACAGTGGGGATCGGTCCGGCCGCCACGTTGGTGGCCAAGGGTGCGATCGACGAGCGGGCGGTCGTGATCCTGGCGGACTTCGGCTCCTCCGATTCTCTTCTCGCTCGCGCGGCCACGGAGGCGTTCCGGGTCGACCTTTCCCAATCAGACGTCGTGCGGCTGGCCAAGCCTTCATTCGTCGCGCAGGCCCTGCGGCGGATGGAACGGCCGGCGAACAGTGTTCTCGGCGCCGAGCTCGCGCGCGAGATCGCACAGCGCGAGGGTGTCGGCGCGGTCATCGCGGGCGAGATCAATCCGGCGGGGACGGGCTTCGTGCTGACGGGGCAGGTGTTGGACCCCGCCGAAGGGACCGTGCTGGCCTCCCACCGTGAGACGGCGGCCGATTCGAGCGAGATCCTCCCCGCCATCGACAACCTCTCGAAGAAGCTGAGGGAGCGGATCGGCGAGTCGTACGCGTCCATCCACGCCGATGAGCCGCTGGAGCGCGCCACAACCGCCAACCTGGAGGCTCTGCGGCTCTACTCCCAGGCCGTCGAGGCGGCCGAGGCGCGCGCCGACGTTCCGAGGGCGGTCGCGTTGCTGGAGGAGGCGCTCGCGCTGGACACGGCCTTTGCCATGGCCTGGAGGAAGCTCGGAGTGGTTCTCATGAACCGGCAGCAACAGAGAACCCGGGCCCTCGAGGCGCTCGAGAAGGCTTACGAACACAGGGATCGGCTCACCAAACGCGAGCGCTACTTCGCCACCGCCAGCTGGTTTCAGCAGGGGACGAGGGAGCCGGAGAAGGCGATCCCGGCCTACGAGAACCTCCTCGAGATGGATCCCGAGGACGACTGGGCCCTCAACAACCTGGGGGTGGCCTATCTGCAGCTACGCAACCCGGATCGGGCGGCGGAACATTACCGACGGGCCGTGGAAGCGGATTCGGCCAGCTCCTCCCTGCCGCTGAGCAATCTGACCGGGGCGCTGGTAGGGCAAGGCAAGCTCGAGGAAGCCGAAGGGACGCTCGACGCGCACCGGCGCCTCTTCCCGGAAGACGCGGCCGCCTACCGAAACGGTGCCGTTCTGGCGTCCGTCCGGGGCGACTACGAGGCCGCGCGAGAGGGCTGGGAGGATCTCCGCGAGCGCGAGACGGGCAATCTGTTCTGGCGAGCTCTTACGAGCGGCGGTCTCGCTGCCGCGGCGGCCACGCAAGGACGCTTGGAGGAAGCCGAAGGGCACTGGGCCGACGCGGAGGCGGCCGACGAGCAGCGCGGTCTGGCGGCCGAGGCGCTGGACGACGCGCTCGCGTCCGTCTGGTACGACCTCGTCGTCCGGGGCGACGAGGCGCAGGCTGCGGTCCGGCTTCGCGAGGCCCTGGAGAGCTATCCGCTGGAGGAGATGCCGACGTTGGATCGACCGTACACGCAGTTGGCTACCTTGGCCGCCATCTCCGGCCAACCAGGCAAGGCCCGCGAGATCCTGTCCGAATATGAACAAGAGGTCCCGGAGCTTATTCGAGGCAAATCCACCTCTTATCGCCGGGCGTTGGGATCGATCGCGGCCGCGGAGGCACGATATGAGGAGGCGGTGGCCGAGTTCCGTCGATCGGACTTCGGCCCGTGCGTGCACTGCGCGCTTCCCGGCCTCGCCGACGTCTACGATCGAGCCGGCGAGAGGGACTCGGCGATTGCCCTCCGGGAGCGGTACCTGGCCACTTCGGCATTCGGTCGCACGTTCTGGGATCCGACCCTGCTCGGTCCCGCGCTCGAGCGCCTCGGCCAGCTGTACGATGAGGCCGGGGACCGGGAGAAGGCGGTGGAGTACTACGCGAGGTTCGTGGAGCTCTGGAGGGACGCGGATTCCGAGCTCCAGCCGCGCGTTGAGGCCGCGCAGCGGCGTATCGACGAGATCTTCGCGGAGACGGGATAGGGAACGGGCGGATGTTGAAGAAACTGATCCACGAGATGCATCGCCGGTCGCTCTGGCAGGTGCTCGTCATCTACCTGGGCGCCTCCTGGCTGGTCCTTCAGGCCGTCGACACACTGGCCGGAGCGCTCAGCCTGCCGGAGTGGGCGCCTCCGCTGGCCCTCTTCCTCCTGATCGTGGGCTTTCCGATCGTCCTGGCGACGGCATTCGTTCAGGAAGGCCTGGGCGGCCAGGGACCGGCCAGGGCTGCGGACGCCTCACCCGAAGATGCTTCGCCGGCGGCAGTAGAGCCTGTGCCGGCGGCCCGCACCGAACACGCGGCCGGTGAGCCTGCCTTGGCCGAACCGAGCTCTCGGGAACGAGCCGCCGACGCCCGAGCCCATCACAAGCTCCTCACTTGGCGGAACGCTCTTTTTGGAGGCGTCGGAGCTCTGGCGCTGCTGGGAGCGCTCACCATCGGATACATGACCAGCCGCACGCTCGGAATCGGTCCGGCCGCCACCTTAGTGGCCCGCGGGATCCTGGAGGAGCGCGCCACCGTCATCCTCGCCGAGTTCGACAGCCGGACCGGCGATACCCTTCTGGCTCGGGCCGCGACGGAGGCGTTCCGGATCGACCTCTCGCAGTCCGATGCAGTGCGAGTGGCAGAACCGGCCTTCGTCGCCGATGCTCTGGGCCGGATGGAGCGAAATCGGAATTCCGAGATCGATTTCGACCTGGCTCGCGAGATCGCTCAGCGCGAGGGGATCGCGGCGATCGTCGACGGGGACATCAACTCGGCGGGCGGCACGTTCGTGCTCTCGACCCGCCTCATAGACTCCGACACGGGCGAGGAGCTCGCCGCGTTTCGCGAGACCGCCAAGGACTCATCCAGGGTTGTTCCCGCGCTCGACAAGCTGTCCAAGAGGCTGCGGGAGCGGATCGGCGACTCGTACAAGACACTGCGAAGCGACGAACCTCTCGAGCACGTAACGACGGGCAACCTGGAGGCGCTCCGCAAATACTCACAGGCTGTGCGCGCTCTTGATGTGGGCGGAAACCCGCAGCGCGCCGTCACGCTCCTCGAAGAAGCCGTGAGGCTCGATCCCGAGTTCGCGATGGCGTGGCGGAAGCTCGGCGTTCAGTTGGGCAACCAGGGCGACAGCCGCGAACGCCAGGTGGAGGCTCTGAGCATGGCGTTCGAGTACCGCGACAGGCTCACCGCGCACGAGCGGTACCTGACGATGGCGTCGTACTACACGACCGTTACCGGCGAGAACGACAAGGCGATCGCCGCTTACCAGAACATGCTGGACGTGAACCCGGACGACACTTGGGCCCTCAACAACCTGGGAATCCTCTACGGCCGCCTCAGGGACTTCGAGCGCTCCCTGCAGCTCTACAGCCGCGCGACCGCGGCGGATTCTTCTTCCTCTCTCCATCGACAAAACGCGTTCGCCGCGCTCGTCTCGCTCGGACGGCTCGAGGAGGCCGAACAGGTGCGTGAGGAGTACGCACGCCGATTCCCGGAGAATCCGACGAACTTCTTCCTGGAGGGGAGCCTCGCGGCCGTGAGGCGCGACTTCGGGGAGGCCGAGGCGGTGTACCGACGTGCGATCGAAGCGAGCCGGGGCATCCCGCCGCTTCAGGTCGGCGCCGAGTTCGGGCTCTACGGGATCTTGACCGCACAGGGGCGCCTCGCCGAAGCCGGAGAGCATCTCGCGACCGCTACGGACCTGCAGGAGGGGCGCGGCCTTTCGGCCGCCCGCCTGAACGCCGAGATGGGCGAAGCGTTCACCGATCTGGCCGTGCGAAGAGACACGGCGGCGGCTCGGTCCCGTTTGGAGGAAGCCCTTCAGGCCCACCCCCTCTCTGAGATCCCCGCGCTAGAGCGACCCTACTTTCAGCTGGCTGCCGTCTACGCCCTGACCGGCGATCCGGGGAGAGCGAGAGAGCTATGGGATGAGTACCAGCAGGTCGTTCCGCCGGAGGTGCGCGGCGACGACGAGGTCCAGAGACACGCGGTTCCCGGCATCATCGCCTACGCCGAGGGTCGCTACGACGAGGCGATCGATGAGCTCAAGCGCTCCGACGTCGGTCAGTGTCTCACGTGCGCGTTGTACGGGTTGGGTCAGGCCTACGAAGGCGCGGGACAGGCGGATTCGGCCCTGGCCACGTACGAGCGCTACCTGGATGCGACGAGCATCGCCCAGCCGTTCACCGATCCCGGGAGCCTGGCGGCGATTCTCGAGCGTCTCGGAGAGATGTACGACGAACGCGGCGAGTGTGAGAAGGCGGCGGAGTACAAAGCAAGATTCGTAGAGCT
>DAOVWI010000015.1 GCA_030636765.1 Gemmatimonadales bacterium | reverse complement strand
CAGCCTGTATGCCGTGACCGGCCGAAAGGCCGCGCCCGAATGCACGAACTTCGACGCCTCCCTGCAAAAGGCGACGGGGGATTACGTCCAGGCCGTGCTGCCGAACGGTGCCGGGACCACGGCTGGAGCGCTCGGCTTCATGTACTGGGGGCCCGAGTCGGCTTCGACGAGGCGCATCTCGACGGCGCCTCCCAACTCGTGCGAGGGCGGTATCGGCGCGGGCGCCGCGAGCTTCGGCATCCCGATCGCCATGCAGGCTCTTCGTCAGGATTTGCCCGGGTCCCTGGCGCTGGCCGCGGCGGCTGCCGGCGGACTGACGGGCAACTGAAGGGCCCGTGCGGGAGATTCCACCACATCCCGTCGCGAAATCCGCCCGACAGACCGGCTGCAGAGGGCTCCCTAGCTTGCAGGCAAGATAGGAGAGCTTTTTCGATGGTCGAGATCCGCATCCACGGCCGGGGAGGTCAGGGTGGAGTGACGCTGGCGAAGATCATCGCCACGTCGCGCTTCCTCCTGGACCAATCCGTGCAGGCGTTCGGCTTGTACGCTGCGGAGCGATCCGGAGCGCCGCTCCAGGCGTTCTGCCGCTACGACGACGAGCCGATCGCCAACCGAAACCTCATCTACGAGCCCGACCACGTGATCGTGCTCGATCCGACGCTGGTAGGTCCGGCGATCACGGGTGGCCTCAAGCCGGGCGGATGGATCTTGATCAACACCCAGGAGTCGCCCGAGGCGTTCGCCGAACGGTACCCGCTCAACCGGCTCGCCACGGTCGACGCCACATCGATCGCCCGCGACAACAGGCTGGGCACCCGAAGCGTCCCGATCGTCAATACCGCGCTGGCGGGTGCCGTGGGAGCCATGCTGGGCTTCGAGCTCGAGGAGATGCAGGCCGCGCTCGAGCATCTCGGCTTTACGGGCCCCAACACCACAGCGGCCGCTCTGGCGTACGAGCGTCTCCAGCGTCTCGAGACGCCGCTCGCCGGGGAGGCGACGGCCCCGGCGGAGGCGCCGACCGGGAACGGGACGACGCAGGCCCGGCCCACGTGTGCTCGGGCCGGTCGAGGCCCGAGCTTCGTGGAGGGAGCGGGTGGGGGCCTCCCGGGAATCCAGACCGGCCAGTGGGCGACCGAGCAGCCGCGCCGCCAGCAGTACGTGCCCCCGTGCAACCACGTGTGTCCCGCCGGGAACGACGTGCAGGGCTTCCTCCAGGCCCTCGCTCTGGACGAGACGGACCGGGCGCTCGACATCCTCCTGCGCACCACGCCGTTCCCGGCGGTGTGCGGCAGGGTATGCCCCGCGCCGTGCATGGAGTCCTGCAATCGGATCCAGCTGGACGAAACCGTCAACGTGCGCCAGCTGGAGCGCTGGGCGGGCGATCGCGGCCGGGCCGTCGTCGAGCCACTCGCCATCCGGTCGGAGCACGTGGCGGTGGTGGGTTCCGGCCCGGCCGGCCTCTCTGCCGCCTACCACCTGGCTCGCTTCGGTTACGACGTGACCGTCTACGAGGCCGGGCCGGAGATCGGCGGACTGCTTAGAACGGGGATTCCCGAGTTCCGCCTGCCCGAGGAAGTGCTGGATCGGGAAATCGGCCGGGTTATGGGCCTCGGGGTGCAGGTCGTGACCAGGCACCCCATCGATCGGCGGGAGCTGCTGGACCTCTCTCGGGCGTACGATGCCGTTCTCGTGGCGACCGGCCTTCAGGAGCTCCGGAGCCTGCGCCTCGGGGTGGGCGACACGGACGCCGTGGTGCAGGGGATCGACTTCCTCGATCAGGCCCACCGGAACAAGGTCCGGGTGGACGGCGAGGACGTGATCGTGGTGGGGGGTGGGAACACGGCCATGGACTCGGTTCGATCGGCGTTGCGCTTGGGCGCGCGAAGTGTCCGGGTCGTGTACCGGCGCTCGCGGCACGAGATGCCGGCCATTCGAGAGGAGGTTGAGGAGGCGCTGGAGGAGGGGGTGCCGATCGAGTTCCTCACCCAGCCGGTGGTCTTGCGGCCCGATGGATCCGATGAGACCGGCCGGCGGCGGTACCATCTCACGTGCCGCCGCATGGAGCTCGGCGATCCGGACGAGTCGGGTCGGCGCCGGCCGGTGGAGGTGGAGGGCTCCGATTTCGAGATCGTCTGCCATCGGCTGATCCTGGCGCTGGGACAGTCCCCGGACATGAGCGTCTTCCCGGAGGGCACGGAGGTACGGGAGGGGGAGCGGCTCCTCGGCCTGTTGGAGACTCCGGTCTACGCTGTGGGAGATCTGGCCACGAACGAAGGCACCGTGGCAGGGGCCATCGGGAGTGGCCGTCGATCCGCGATCCAGATCCACAACGCGCTGAGTGGCGCACACGTGGAGATCACCGAGCACGCGGAGCGGCGGCGGGACGTGGACATCTGGCAGGACGAGGTGATCCGCGCTGACGCGATGAGGCTCCACCTCTTCGAGAGGCTGCCCTCCTCGGAGGGCACCGCCGCGCCGCCCGAGGCTCGTCGATCGACCTTCGACGAGATCCACATGGGTCTCACGGATCCGGCCGAGGCGAAGCGCTGTCTCTCATGCGGGGTGTGCAACGAGTGCGATCTCTGCGTGACGTACTGTCCGGAGGGTGTGCTCAGCCGGGTGGGCCACGATCTCGTTTTCGACTACGCGTACTGCAAGGGCTGCGGAGTCTGCGTGACCGAGTGTCCGCGCAACGTGATCCTGATGAGTCAGCTATAGGAGCCGGGTGATGCCTCTCAAGCTCGTAACGGGCAACCACGCCGCTGGATACGCCCTCAGCGCGGCCGCCGAGGCGAACCGCGGGGCGCGCGGCGCCGCCTGCGGCATCTACCCGATCACGCCGCAGACAGAGATCGTCGAGTACGTGGCGAAGTTCCCGTTCACGAAGACGCGGGTCGTGCCGGTGGAGAGCGAGCACAGCGCGATGGCCGTGTCGATGGGAGCGTCGCTGGCCGGCGCACGGGCTTTCACTGCCAGCTCCTCGAACGGGATCGCCTACATGGTCGAGAACATCATGGTGGCCGGCTACTACCGGCTGCCGATCGTCATGGTGGCGGTGAACCGAACTCTGGGCCCGCCGTGGAATATCTGGGCCGACCAGGGTGACACGTTGATGCTCCGGGACTTTCCCTGGCTGCAGTTCTACTGCGAGGACAATCAGGAGGTGCTGGACACGACGCTGCTCGCGTTCCGTCTGGCCGAGGACCGGCGGATTCTGCTGCCCGCGCTGGTCGCCATGGACGCATTCATCCTGTCGCACACCCAGACCGGGACCTCGCTGCCCGACCAGGCCGACGTCGATCGGTACGTGCCGGAACTCGATCTCCCTCACCGGATGCGCCACGAGAGTCCCACGACGCTGGGCGGCCTGGTCTGGCCCGACGTCGCGATGTCGCTGAGGCTGGAGATCGACGAGGCGATGGAGCGCGTGGACGAGGTGCTAGGCGAGTGCCGAAAGGCGTTCATCGAGCAGCTGGGGCGCGATCCCGGCGCGGCCGTCCAGACGTTCGCCACGGAGGACGCCGAGCAGGTGCTCGTCGTCTCGGGATCCATCGCCACGACGGCGCGCGAGGTGGTGCGGCGAAGGCGCGAGGAAGGGGAGAGGCTCGGCCTCATCAAGATCAAGATGTTCCGTCCCTTCCCGGAGTCGGCGGTGCGGGAGGCCTGCCGCGGCGCGGCGAAGGTGGCGGTCCTGGACCGGAACTACGCCGCCGGGATCGGCGGCATCTTCTGCCAGGAGCTGCGGGCGCTCTTCCAGGGGGACCGTGATGGGCTGGTGATCCAGGGATACCTGACGGGCCTGTGCGGCGGTGACGTGACGCCGGCGATGATCGAAGACGTCATCGCCGATCTCGGCGGCCGGGTGGAGGCGGGCAAGCCGGTCTGGATGGGCATGGCGGACGGGAAGGGGGGCAACCGATGACTGCCCTGAGCGGCTCGCCGCGAGACCCTTCTGGCACGCTAGGCGGTCCCGAAGCCCCTGCGATTCCGTGCACGGAGGAGTGTCTTCTCCGCCCCGGCAACACCAACTGCGGCGGCTGCGGGATGGGCGTGGGGCTGACGATGCTTGGCCGCGCGTTGGCGGAGGCGGGAGAGACCTGCACGCTGGCGATCCCGGCGTGCTGCGGCATCGTGACGGCCGGCGCGTTCCCCACGACGAGCTACGGCGTGCCGACGGTCGCCACGACCTTCGCCTCGGCGGCGGCCTTCGCCTCGGGCATCGCCAGCATCCGTGACCTCAACGAGGAGACCGGCCAGGTGATCTGCTGGGCGGGCGACGGCGGCACCTACGACATCGGGATCGCCACGCTTTCCGCGGCGGCCGAGCGGGACGAGAACATCATCTACTTCTGTTACGACAACGAGATCTACGGAAACACGGGCGGCCAGCGCTCCTCCGCCACGCCTCCTGGTGCCCGCACGACCACCACGCCCCTGGGGAAGACGGAGGAGAAGAAGGATATCCTCGCGATCATGGCCGCCCATCGCATCCCCTACGCGGCGACCCTCTCCATCGCCCACCCGGAAGACTTCGCCCGCAAGATCCACACGGCGCTGTCGATCAGCGGCATGCGCTTCCTGCTCATGCACTCGCCGTGTCCGACCGGCTGGAAGTCGGAGCCGAGCGAGTCCGTGGAGCTGGTGCGCCAGGCCGTGTCGAGTGGTCTCTTCCTCCTATACGAGGTCTGGGGCGGCAGGACCTATCGCATGAATCTGGAGCCGGCCTGGACCGATCCGGCGGAGTACTACCGGCGCCAGCGACGCTTCGGGGACGACGAGATCGACCTGGCTGCGACGCGCCGGATCTGCCGGGAGCGTTTCGAGCGGCTGAAGGTGTTAGCGGAGGAGTTTCCGTACGAGGAGACCCGCGCAGAGAAGTAAGCCTGGCCGATCTCGAATACGCCAGGGGGCATCGTGAAAGGGATGTTCGTGTTTCCAGGATGAAGCAACACACCCGCCTTCATAAGGCCAGCACCACGCCTACTCCGGGCCCTGGGCTCTTCCCGAGCTCGGGCAGCGTTCTCCCGCCGGGTCTCCTCCGGGAGGCGTCGGTGCGTCTGGGGCACGCGGCCTTACTCTACGCCGCGGTATACTCGCTCGCCTACTTCGGGCCCTATGCCCTTGGGCTTTGGGAGGTGCCTCTGAGCACCTTCCTGAGCCACTTCTCGACGGTGGTTGCGACCGTCTCGATCCTCCTGGGACTCGCCGTCTACCTGATCTCTCGATACGCGAGGGTCCGACCCCACGTCCTCCTGGACTTGGGACTCATCTTCGAGGTTGCGGGCGCGTTCGGCATCGCCTTCGCGAACGTATGGGGCATCTTTCCAGCTGCGGGCAACCTCGACGCCTGGCTGGAGAAGGCGATCAGCATGTCCGCCCTCACCGGGATCCCGTGGGAGTGCGTCTGGATCGTCATCTTTCCTCTGATCGCGCCTAACACCCCCGGCAAGGCCCTGCTAGCAGCGCTCGCGGCAGCCTCGGCAGGGCCGTTGACCGTTATTCTCTCGAAGTCCGTCGGGGCCACGAGCCTCGATGTGCCGGTGGGCGTGTTTCTGGCATACTACGCATCGACGACCTATCTGTGCGCGGGCATCGCGTTCCTCATCTCTCGCGGGATCTACCGGTTCGGAAGGCACCTGAAGAAGGCCCACGAGATCGGGAGCTACGAGCTCGGCGAGCGCCTGGGTATGGGAGGCATGGGTGAGGTTTGGCTAGCGAAGCATCGGATGCTGGCGCGCCCGGCCGCCATCAAGCTGATCCGGCCTGAAATGCTCGGAATGGACCGAGGAAGCCGCCGGGCGGTCGTCCGCCGCTTCGAGCGGGAGGCCCAGGCGACGGCCACTCTCCGCTCGACGCACACGATCGATCTATACGACTTCGGGGTGACCGAAGAAGGTTCGTTCTACTACGTCATGGAGCTTCTCGACGGACTGAACCTGAAGGAGCTCGTTGAACGGTTCGGTCCCGTTTCGGCGGGGAGAGCCGTCTACCTGCTGCGCCAGGTGTGCCACTCACTCGGCGAGGCGCATGACCGCGGCATGATCCACCGCGACATCAAGCCGGCCAACATCTTCGCCTGCCGTCTCGGACCGGATCACGATTTCGTCAAGGTACTCGATTTCGGTCTGGTGAAGGCGAGCGAGGACTCTCAGCCGGGCGCCACCGAGCTCACCGAGGCAGGAGCCTTGACCGGCACGCCGGCCTTCATGGCGCCGGAAATGGCCATGGGGACGCGAGTCGATGGCCGAGCCGACCTCTACGCGCTCGGGTGCGTTGGCTACTGGCTCCTCACCGGCCAGCCGGTTTTCGAGGGAGACACCCCGCTCTCGACGGTTGTTCTGCACGTTCAGGCCCAGCCGGTGCCTCCCTCCATGCGGACCGAGATCGACGTTCCCGAATCGCTGGAGCGCGTGATTCTCTCCTGTCTGGAGAAGGACCCGGCGAGCCGGCCCCAAAGCGCTGGCGAGCTCGATAGCCAGCTCGCGGGCTGCGGTTTGGATCACGAGTGGAACCGGGATCGGGCGGAGGAGTGGTGGCGACTTCACATGCAGCTATCCGCGGAAGGTGCGGTGACTGCCGGCGAGGACGACTCAGGGGCTGCCGGCGACGGCGCTGTGGGAGCCTAGGCGCAGGGCGACCCACTGGAGTTCTTCAGCGACCCTAGGCGCAAGGCGGCCGGCCTGAGGCGACGAGCTGCTTATACTCCCGTCCGATCACAACGGCTAGCAGCAGCCAGACGACGACGAGCCCGATGTTGAAAATCGCGAAACCGCTCGCCTGCATCGCCAGGTAGGTGGTTCCGATGAACACGACGACCGCAGAGAACACGTCGCCCGCCCGCCAGAAGAAGGAGTCGATCGCCTGCTTCGCCTTGTACTTCTGCTCCCGAGTGCAAGGCAGGAATATCACGTTCCGCACGGTATTCTGCAGCGAGTAGTCGGTCGCGTTCTCTGCCGTCTTCGCCCACCTCACGAAGGACAGAAGCGGATAGAGGGCCAGTAACGCGTATCCGCCCAGCGCGATCAGCGGGAGGACGATGAGGGACACTTGGACGCCCACGTACTTGATAATGCGGGATACCAGAAACAGCTGGATGAACAGCCCGAACACGTTGACGATCGCAAAAAACTTGGAGTAGAAGGCGCCGATGTACTCGCCGACGGTGAGGCCGCCGGCCGTGCCCGCCGCCACCGCCTCGGCAGCCGTATCCTGTACCACGCTTCCGAGGATGTACTCACCGGTCGTGTTCACCCAGTTGAGGAGCAGGATGAGCAGGGCGATGAACAGCAGATAGCGGCAACGGAGCACCATCCGGAACGGCCCCTCACCCCTACCCGCGATCCCCAAAGTCTGGGTGATATCGGCGGCCAGCCCGTCGCGTACCCGAGGCTCCACCGCCTTCTCTTCGGCTTCCTCTTCTGCCTCTTCGCTTCTCTGCGCCTCACGGGCGTCGTACTCCTCCAGCGCCTTCCGGATGTCCTCGAGTCTGATCGCGCCACTCGCCGCCGGCATCGCCGCTGTGGTGAGGACGTCCGGAACGCCGACCTCCTTGTGGCGGCGCTCACGGGCGTCCACGAGAGTGGTTATCAGAAGGCTCAAGACCAGAATGCCGGCCGCCAGGACAAGCGGCAGGAAGACGCCGAACACGGTGATGATGTTCCCTGAGACCCAGCTCCCGAGGACGGCGCCGGAGGAGGCTCCGAACGCCACGATCGGAAACAGCCGCTCACCCTCGTCTCTCGTGTAGATGTCGTTGGCGAACGACCAGAACTGAGCCACGACCATCACGTTGAAGATGCCGACCCACAAGAAGAAGATGATCGCCAACACCAGAGTTGACCCGGCGGCCTGGCCGGCCATGAAGAAGACGACCAGGCAGGCGGCGAAGAAGGCCGTCACCACGTTGATCAGTTTTCGTCGGGGCAGCCTGCCGGCCAGGGCACCGTACAGCGGCACCAGCCCCAGAAGTAGAAGGGCTTGCCCGGCCGCCGAGTAGCTCTTCACCTCGGCCCCGCCGCTGTCCAGGATCAGCGCCTCCCGCACCGGCTTGATGAAGTAGTAGGCCGTGAGGATGAGGAAGATGTTCAGGGCGAGCAGCAGGACGGTCCCTCTCTCGCCGACCCGGACATCGGTGATTAGGCGGAGCAACCGGTCGACGGGGCTCGGGCGCTGGCTACGCTGCACTCGACCCTCCTGCTTGTCGGTGTGATGGATGAACTAGGTTCGAATCTCATCCTGGCCGGGTTCAGCAACAAGGGCTCCGAGGTCGCCTCTACGCCGGCAGCTTCGGCTCGAACGTCCGCACGGAGACATTGCCGCCCTCGACCAGGACAGCAGCTGACTCGGGGATCTCTACCCACTCGTCGCTGAGGTCCGTCAGTGGCTCGGACACCACGGCCCGGGCGTCATCGGAGAATCGTGCCTCCCTCGGATCCAGCTCGCGCAGCGCCTCGACGCTCCTGCTGTGAAAGAGCCCGAGCGTCCGCCCTTCGGAGGAGTACCGGAACGCGTAGACGCGGCGGCCGTCGCTGATCCCCGCCGTCATCTGAATGGGGTGTTGGATTCCGATCCCACGTCCGACCTTTTCGACCAGCCCTACCATCCGTTCCATACCGCCGACCGGATCCGCCTCCAGGCCGAGCGTCAGCGCCAGGTAGAACATGACCTCGGAGTCGGTCGTGCCCTCGATCTCCGGAAACAGGTCCGGATCCACCTCCATCACCAGGTCCCGCTTGACCTCGCGGAAGCCTCGGATCGAGCCGTTGTGCATGAAGAGCCAACGACCGTGCTGGAACGGATGGCAGTTGCTACGCTGGACCGCCGACCCGGTCGCCGCTCTGACGTGGGCCAGGAAGAGCGGCGATCTGATGTGCTTCCCGATGTTGCGCAGGTTGGCGTCGTTCCAGGCAGGCCGCACGTCCTTGAAGAGCCCGGGGACATCTCCCTCACTGTACCAGCCGATGCCGAATCCATCCCCGTTCGTGGTGGCGCCGCTTCGGGCTTCCCGGCTCTGTTCGATCAACGATCGCTCAGGTTTGAGCAGCAGGTCATCCAGTTGGATCGGTGCTCCAGAGTACGCCAGCCAGCGACACATCGGATTCCTCCATTCTCTCGTTCGCCACTTCCGTACGATTGCGCAGGGTGGGGGAGACCAAGCTAGCATGAAGAGTCTCGCAGCGAGGGTCCGCCATCTCGAAGGTGTCGCCCTCCGCCGAAAGGAGGGCACGTATGAAGGTCGCTCGTTTCGTTTCTCGGATTCTTCCCGTCACCTTGTTGACGCTCCCTCTCGTCCACTGCTCGGGCTCGCCTCCCGAGTCCGTAATCCTCACGGCCGATGTGCCCCTTCACCTCGAGGAGCATCTTGACGCTGCGACTCTCGTCGGCTCCGAGGTGCCCGCGGAGGTGCCCTCTGCCGTGGAGTGGCGTTTCGATGAGCCCCAGCCGGAGTGGCAGCCGGCCGTTCCCTGGAATCCTACGCTCGGGCCGGCCGAACTCACGCGCATCGATGATGCTCTGCGAGTGACGCTGACCGAACCCACGCGAGACCCCAGCCGTCCCGGCAACGAAATTGGGGCAGGCCTGTACGTCGACTTGCCCGACTGGCGGCCCGAGGACTGGGCTTATGTCCTGGTCCGCGCACGGGCTTCGGAGGAAGCCGAAGAGATCGGCCTCGGGTTCAACCTGAAGGAGGGCTCCGGGACGGCCTCCGACGATCGATTTCCATTCCGCTTCTTCGGTGAGTTCGTCGATATGTTCAACGACGGATCGGTACAGACGTACCTGCTGCGCGCCGACTGGTCGGGGGGACAGTGGGAGGGTCCGTGGCAGCAGCTCGGCCTGTGGGTCGATGCTAACGAGCCGACCCACATCGATGTCCTCTCGGTACAGGTGATCCCCAAGGAGGCCAACTACAGCGCTGCGCCCGCGGGCGTGCGAGCGGAGGTCCGCAGCCGTGCCTATCGCCGCACCCTGTACACACATGCGCCGGGACGGCTCGAGTACAGGGTCAGGGTACCCGAAGCCGGCCGGCTCGATTTGGGCCTCGGCGTGCTGCGGGAGGATGCCCCGGTGACCTTCCGCATAGCGGCGGCCCCGGGCGGCGCAGAGGCGGAGATTCTGCTCGAGGAGACGTACGCCGACACGGAGCGCTGGGCGCAGCGCTCCGTGGATCTGTCGGGCCTGGCGGGACGGACCGTGACCCTGTCGCTGGAGGCCGATGCCGAGAAGGCGGGCACGGTAGCGCTCTGGGCGGCGCCGACCGTGACCGGAGCCGGTGACGCCGCCAGACCCAACGTCATCTTCTACGTCATCGATGGCGGCGGGGCCGATTACATGAGCCTCTACGGCTACAACCGTCGCACCACCCCGAACATGGAGCGGCTGGCGGCCGAAGGCGCGATGTTCGAAAGCGCCTACAGCAACTCGAGCTGGACAAAGCCCTCCACGGCCTCGTTCATGACCTCGCTGCAGCACAGCGTGCTGGGGGGCCTGAACTGGACCGACCCGGTGCCGGAGCAGGCAACAACGATGGCCGAGCACTTCCACCGCGCCGGCTATCAAACGGGCGTGTTCGTTGCCAATCCGAACGCTGGCACCCTGAGCGGCCTCGAGCGTGGTGTCGACGTAATGCAGGAGAGCTGGGAGGAATTCACCTATTTCGGTGGCGAGAATCACAAGGAATCCTCGAGGTATCTGCACGAGGGGTTCTGGAGGTGGCGGGAGACCTACCCGGCCGATCCCTACTGGGTGCACTTCCAGACCACGGACGTGCACGAGGACTTCCCCGCAGTGGCACCTTTTTCCGGTCTCTTTGTCGGTCCCGAACAGGAGAAGACGTGGATGGAGTGGAACGATCGGCTGAGAGCGGCGGGAGGCCACGGCGTCTACTCGGAGGCCTACGAAAAGACGGGCCTCAGCCGGGTCGAGTTCTTCGCCCTGCACCAGGGCATGTACGACGAGACCATGGCCCACAACGACTATCAGATCGGACGGCTGGTGGAGCGCCTCAAGGCCGAGGGCCAGTGGGAAAACACCTTGCTGATCATCGGTGCGGATCACAGCATCGATGCCGCGATGGACGACATGGGGATCGCGATACTTGACTCGTTACCGCCGCGCTGGAACCAGCCGATGCTCAGGCCCTCGATCAGCCGGGTCCCGCTCATCTTCGTATGGCCGGGGCACATCGCCCCGGGCCAGCGGTTCAGCCAGCCCGTGTCGATGATTGACGTGCTGCCCACGGTGCTCGACCTGGTCGACCTGCCGATGCCCGAGGCCCTGCAGGGGCAGTCCCTGGCACCACTGCTGCTGGGTGAGCCGGACTGGGAGCCGCGGCCCGTGATCCTCGATCAGCTGGAGGTGGATCACGAGACCGGCGAGTTCAGCGGTCGCATCGAGGTGATCGACGGTCGGTGGGGCGCGTCGTTGGAGATCAACCAGGACCCTGATGAGGAGCCGGATCGACAGCGCCCTGTCCCCCTGCTCGTGTACGATTTGTGGACTGACCCTGTTGCCCTACACAGCCTGCACGCGGAGCGGCCCGACCTGGTGGAGAAGTACGCCAGGTTCCTCGAGGCGCAGTGGGAGGCGCACCAGGCGCTGGCCCAACGCTTCACTCCGTCGGGCGAGGTGACGCTGACCGCCGAGCAGCTCGCGACCCTTCGTGCGTTGGGCTACATCCAGTGAGGGCCATCGGCGGTCTGCTGGCATTGAGCTTCAGCGCTTGCGAGACTGTCCCCGAGCCGCTGTAGCGTTTTTCACCACACGTCGAGCGGAGATCCCCCCGACAGATATGTTCGCCTCGCCGAGATAGGTTGAACGGGTTCACCTGCGGCGGAGCCCTTTCCTCGGAGTGAGACGAGCCATGGCCATGAAGAGCGTAGCGTCGGTCGCGTGCCTGTCGGTCGGGATCGTCCTCGGCGTAGTTCCTCCTCCGGAGGCGGCCGCCCAGCAGGAGTCGTCCACCGGCTCTTATCTCCAGGACCACTACCTGAAGTACGAGTACCGCGTCCGGATGCGGGATGGGATCGAGCTGTTCACGGTGGTCTATGCGCCGAGGGATTCGACGCGCGCGTACCCGATCCTGCTCAAGCGGACGCCGTACAGCTGCCGCCCGTACGGCCCGGAGGCCTATCCGGGTCGGATCGGCCCGTCCCCCGTCATGGAAGAAGAGGGGTACGTCTTCGTCTGTCAGGACGTACGGGGTCGCTACATGTCGGAGGGACGGTTCGACAATATGCGCCCTCACGTGGACGGCGACGCCGCCATCGACGAGAGCTCCGACACGTATGACACGGTCGAGTGGCTGATCCACAACGTGCCGCGCAACAACGGCAAGGTGGGGATGTGGGGGATCTCGTACCCCGGCTTCTACGCGGCCGCCGCACTCCCCGAGGCGCACCCGGCTTTGGTCGCGTCCTCTCCGCAGGCGCCGATCTCCGATCTCTTTTTCGATGACTTCCACCATCATGGCGCCTACCTGCTCAGCTACTGGCTGATCACACCGTTGTTCGGCCACCAGAAGAAGGAGCCGACGCCCGAGAACTGGTTCACGATCCAGCGTCCGCGGACCCGCGATGGCTACAAGTTCTACCTGGGGATCGGCCGCCTCTCCGATTCCTACGGGGAGGATAACTTCTTCTGGCGTCAGATCGTCGAGCATCCGAACTACGACGAGTTCTGGCAGCGCCGGAATATCCTGCCGCACCTGAAGGACGTGAGGCACGCCGTGATGACGGTTGGGGGCTGGTTCGACGCTGAGGACCTGTACGGCCCTCTCCACATCTACGAGACCCTGGAGCGCGAGAACCCGAGCACCTTCAACGTCCTGGTCATGGGTCCGTGGAGCCACGGCGGCTGGTCCCGCTCCCGGTCGCCCCACATGGTCGGCAACATCCGTTTCGGCGACGACATCTCCGGGTGGTACCAGCGGGAGGTGGAGGCCCCCTTCTTCCGGTATTTCCTCAAGGGAAGGGGAGAGCCGCCGGCGTTCGAGGCGCTGACGTTCGACACGGGTCGGAAGGAGTGGAGGACGTTCGAGGCGTGGCCGCCGGCCGACGCGCGGACGGAGCGGCTGTACCTGCACGGGGGCGGACGCCTTTCCGCCGAGCCCCCGGCCTCGTCCGAGCCGCAGTACACGGAGTACGTGAGCGACCCGAGCGAGCCGGTTCCGTACACGGACGCGATCCGCCTCGTGGGCACACCTCGTCTCTACATGACCGAGGACCAGCGGTTCGCCGGCCGCCGGCCGGACGTCATCGAGTTCCAGACGGATGAGTTGGAGCGGGACGTCACTCTGGCCGGTGACATCATGGCCCACCTCGAGGTTTGGACGACCGGCACTGCCGCGGACTGGGTCGTCAAGCTGATCGACGTCTATCCTGACGACGAGCCGAATGACGAGCACACGCCGCAGGGGGTCGTCTTGGGCGGCTACGAGATGATGGTTCGGAGCGAGGTGATCCGCGGGCGCTTCCGGAACAGCTACGAGCACCCGGAGCCGTTCGTGCCCGGCGAGGTGACGGAGGTGCGGCTGCCGCTGCAGGACGTGTTACCCACCTTCGAGGAGGGGCACCGCATTATGGTGCAGATCCAGAGCACCTGGTTCCCGCTCATCGACCGGAACCCGCAGAGCTACGTGGCGAACGTCTTCGAGGCGACCGAGGAGGACTTCGTCAAGGCTGCCCAGCGGGTGTACCATTCGCCTGGGCACTCCACCTTCCTCGAGGTGAAGGTGCTCAGATAGCGGTCCGCCGCCGCTGCCGATACTCTTAGCTTAGTGCAGTGTGACGACAAAGGACGGAGGGAGGCTGCCGTTATGGACACGGCGAAACTGATTTTGAACGGTGAGGAATATGAGTTCCCCGTGGTGGTGGGGACGGAAGACGAGGTGGGCATCGATATGACGACGCTGAGGTCCAGGACGGGCGCCATCAGCCTGGACCCGGCGTACGGAAACACCGGCTCATGCCTCAGCACCATCACCTTCGTGGACGGGGAGAAGGGGATCCTGCGGTACCGCGGCTATCGGATCGAGCAGGTGGCGGAGTCGGCGACCTTCGTGGAGGTCTGCTTTCTTCTGATCTATGGGCATCTGCCCACGCAGCAGGAGCTTGAGACTTTTCACAATGATCTGACGTGTCACAGCTTGATTCACGAGTCGCTCAAGAACTTCTTCGATGGTTTCCCCCCCCCGGCCCATCCGATGATGGTCATGTCGGCGATGGTCGCGTCTCTGTCGGCCTTCTATACGGGTACGGGTGACGCCGACGAAGGCGACCTCAACATCATTCGTCTGCTGGCCAAGGCCAAGACGCTCGCCGCCTTCTCCTACAAGAAGTCGATCGGCCAACCCTTCATCTACCCGCAGAACGATCTGAGCTACACCCAGAACCTGCTGCACATGATGTTCGCGGTGCCGGCCGAGCCTTACGAGGTCTCACCCGTGCTGGATCGGGCGCTCAACCTCCTGCTCATCCTGCACGCCGATCACGAGCAGAACTGCAGCACGTCGACGGTTCGCATGGTGGGAAGCAGCCAGGCGAATCTCTTCGCCGTGGTATCGGCGGGCATTTCCGCCCTCTGGGGTCCGCTGCACGGCGGGGCCAATCAGAAGGTCATCGAGATGCTGGAGCTGATCCGGGACGACGGAGGCAACTTCGAGAAGTACGTCGATCTGGCCAAGGACAAGAGCTCGCCGTTCCGGCTCATGGGCTTCGGCCATCGGGTGTATAAGAACTTCGACCCGCGCGCCACGATCCTCAAGGAGTCGGCGGACGAAGTGCTGGCTGAGCTGGGCATGGATGATCCGCTGCTCGAGATCGCCAGGAGACTGGAGGAGGTGGCCCTGGAGGACTCCTTCTTCGTCGAGCGTAAGCTCTACCCCAACGTAGACTTCTACAGCGGCATCATCTACCGGGCGATGGGCATCCCCACCGGCATGTTCACGGTCATGTTCGCCCTCGGCCGGCTGCCGGGATGGATAGCGCAGTGGAAGGAGATGATGGAGGATCCCCACGTCCGGATCAGCCGTCCCCGGCAGATCTACATGGGGGAGACCGAGCGTTCGTTCGTACCGCTGGAGCTCCGCGAGGCGGAGGGCAGGGAGCGGCCGGAGCCGGTCGGGGTCTAGACTATCTACGGCCTGGGGCGACCTGCTAGACCTCCTCGCCCCAGATCGTTCTGATGTTCTGCTCGCCGATCATCTGCTCCGGCGAATAGCCGCCTAAGGCGTGTCGGGGTCCGGGATACCCGACGACCTTCCAGCCAGCGTACTCCCGGTTTCCGCCGTAACTGGGGTCGGCCAGGAAGCCGATGATCGTGTGCACCCGCACGGCCTCGAAGAACTCCTCGGGAGCGACCTGAGCCGACGGCCAGCTCGGAACGTCTCCGGACTCCAGGACCGCGAGCACCGCGTCCTGCTCCTCCGCGCCGAGCTCGACGAACGGCCGGCCGAACCTCTCTTCGCTCACCGCCTCGACGCCGGGTAGCCCGCCGTAATAGGTGGGCTTGAGATAGGCGTCCTCGTACGCGAGCACCTTGTCGATGAAGTTCACGCAGTTGGCCTCGATGGCCCCCGGCTCGTGGTCGGTCGGGATGATGCGGCCGGTGATCGCCTCCACCAGCTTCCACTCGTCCTCGGTGAGGACCAGACGCTGGCCGGACTCCTGGGCGGCCCGGAAGGCCAGGGGGCGCGGGACGTTCCACAGCAGCCAGAAGGTGCTTCCGTAGAACGCGCTCCGGGCCACAAAATCTCGCCGCGTCAGCGGCATCACAGCGCTCCCTTCTTCGCTTCCGCGACGAAGTGGTCTGCGACCCGAAAAGCGTTGGCCAGGATGGTTAGTGTGGGGTTGTAGCCGCTGGAGGTGGGAAAGACGCTGGCGTCCACGATCCACAGGTTCGGCACGTCGTGGCTGCGGCACCAGCGATCCACGACGGAGCGCGAGGGGTCGGTCCCCATGCGGCAGGTCCCGTGGATGTGTGAGCCGCCCTTCGTGGGCTTCTCCTCCGTGACCTCGAGTGGAACCCACGTCTCGACCGCGCCGCCGGCATCGGCAATCTCGAGCAACCTCGCCCGGTACCACGCGCTCATCGCCAGGTCGTTGGGGTGCTGCCGGTGGGTGATTCGGGGCACGGGGAGGCCGTAGGCGTCGGCGACGTCCGGATCCAGATCGATGCGGTTCTCGTCCATCGGGAGATCCTCGAGCACCGCCGCTGCCGCCACCACCTGCGGGAACTTCCGAAGGTACTCCTTGAAGGCGCCTCCCCAGTTGCGCCGGCCCCCACCGTAGTCGGTGTGGCTGAGCAGAGCGTATCCCAGCGGCTGCTTGTGAGGGAAGTTCACCTCTGTCACTACTCCACCCCGAATGAAGCCGCGGCGTGGATCGCTGGCATGCAGGTCGTCGATCGCCCTGTGGTTCTCCAGCCCGGTGAAGCCGAGGGCGGGCTCGTCGATGGTGAAGGAAACCTGAACGAGCACGTGGAACATCAAGTTCCGGCCTACCAATCCGCTCGAGTTCGCGAGGCCATCTGGAAAGGACGCGGAGCGGGACAGGAGAAGAAGATGGGGGGTGCCAATGGCGTTCCCGGCCACGACGATTTGGCGGGCGAAGACCTCCCGCTCCTCCCGTCGCTCCTGGTCCAGGTAGCGTACGCTGCGGGCGCGCCCGTCCCTCCCCAGTTCGATCTGGAAGGCCAGCGAGTTGGGCCGAAGGTCCAGCAGGCCCGTGGTGTGGGCCCTGGGGAGCGACACGGACAGCGGGGTTCCCCTGGCGCCGACCGGGCAGCCGTACCCGGAGCAGGCGCCGCCGTACGTGCAGGCGGGTCGTCCACGATACGGCCGGGAGTTGATCGCCATCGGGGCAGGGAAGGGCCGGTATCCCAGCCTGGTCGCCCCCCGAGCGAGCCGCAGGCTGGCCGTCCGGTCGGGGACCGACGGGTTGGGGTAGCCCCGTCTGCGCGGCGCGCCGTACGGGTTCGCCGCCGCGTCGCCCGCCACGCCGTACTCCCATTCGGCGCGCTCGTAGTACGGCTCGAGCTCCTCGTAGTCGATCGGCCAATCGGCCAGGTTGGCGCCCGGCACCGGCCCCTCGGCGGAGAGCACCCTGAACTCGTCCGACCGGAACCGCCAGGACAGCCCGGCCCATTCGGCCATGGTGCCCCCCACGCAGTGGGCCACGAAGTTGAACCGGCCGGTCTGGGTGGGGCTGTTCGCGTCGGGCCGCCACGTCTCGATCTGCTCGGGCGAGAAGAGCGAGGCCGTGCGGAGCTCATCATCGCTGACGAAATCGGGCGCGCGGAGGTAGGGACCGCGCTGTAGCGCGACGACCCGGAAGCCGGCGCCGGTCAGCTCCTGGATCATCACGCTCCCGCCGGCTCCGGTGCCGATCACACAAACATCGTACTCTTCGCGCCTGGCTATGACACTCCCCCAAGCTTAGTTATGAAGCACCGCATTCCTATGATACTCTGTACACGAATGACTCGTGGCGGGTCGAGCTTGTCACCACAGAGGAGGAAGGGATGCCGAAGCAAACCTTCAGCGTGAACGGGGAACGCCGCTCCGTCGACGTCCCGGATGAGATGCCGGTTCTCTGGGTCGTGCGGGACGTGCTCGGGCTCACGGGCACCAAGTTCGGGTGTGGGGCGGAACTCTGCGGAGCCTGCACCGTGCTCGTGGAGGGGGAGGCCATTCGAACGTGCGTCGCGCCGATCTCCTCGGTGTCGGGCAAGGACGTCGTGACGATCGAGGGGCTGTCTCCCGATGGGAGCCATCCGCTGCAGCAGGCATGGCGTGATCTGAACGTCCCGCAGTGCGGTTATTGCCAGGCCGGGCAAATCATGAACGCGGCCGCGCTGCTTGCCAGGAGCCCGAGTCCCACCGACGCGCAGATCGACCAGGCCCAGCAGGACAACCTGTGCCGCTGTGGTACCTACCCGCGGATTCGGGCGGCGATCAGGCTTGCGGCGGAGGTGGAGCGAACGGCTGCGCGCGCGAAGGGCGGACCATGACGCCGGTCGGGGCGGTCACACGGCGCGATTTCCTTCGCACGACCGGTGCGGCGGGCTCCGGTCTCGTCCTCGGAGTCTCGACATAGTCGTGTGGTGACGGGATCCATGCCACGGCGGAAGGGGAAGCGGCGGCCACGGCGCTATCGCCGGACGCCTTTTCGCCCAACCTCTTCGTGCACCTGTATCCGAGCGGTGATGTCGAGATCGTGGTCGCTCGCTCGGAGATGGGACAGGGAGTACGCACGGGTCTCTCTGCCGTCGTGGCCGACGAGATGGAGGCCGATTGGTCCCGGGTGCGGGTCGTCCAGGCGCCGGGCGATCCGGCGTTCGGGAACCAGGACACCGACGGATCGCGCAGCGTCCGCAACCACTTCCAGCGACTGCGTGAAGCGGGCACCACCGCGCGGCGGATGCTCGAGCAGGCAGCGGCCGACGAGTGGGGCGTGCCGGTGAGCGAGTGCGTCGCCCGCGAGCACGAGGTCCACCACGGTGCCACGGGCCAGACCCTGGCCTACGGCGATCTGGCCGAGGCCGCGGGCCGGCTGCCGGTTCCCGAGGACATCGACCTCAAGTCGCCCGACGAGTTCCGTTACATCGGCCGGCCGATGGCAGGCGTGGACAACCTTGATATCACCACGGGACGCGCCGGCTTCGGCATCGACACGAGGCTTACCGGGATGGTGTACGCGGTCGTGGCGCGCCCTCCGGTCGTCGGCGGTCGGGTCCGCTCGTACGAGTCGTCTTCGGCGCTGAACGTGCCGGGCGTGCTGAGAGTGGTGGAGATTCCGGCGGCCCCCAGCCCGCCGGGCTTTACGTGCCTCGGCGGCGTGGCGGTGGTGGCCGAGAACACGTGGGCGGCGATGCAGGGGCGGAAGGCGCTGGAGATCGACTGGGAGTACGGTCCGAACGGGAGCCACGATTCGGCTTCCTACCGGGTCGCGTTGGAGCGAGCGGTGGGCGTCCCCGGCCGGGTGGCGCGTTCCGAGGGAGACTTCGACGCGGCACGGGCACGCGCCGCGCGGGTTCATTCGTCGGAGTACTTCGTGCCCTACCTGGCGCACGCTCCGATGGAGCCGCCGGCGTGCGTGGTCTCCCTGCAGGAGGACTCGTGCGAGATCTGGGCGCCGGTCCAGTCGCCGCAGCGGGCGCGGGAGATGGCCGCCGAGATCGTCGGCCTGCCTGTCGAGAAGGTCACCTGTCACGTCACCTTCCTGGGGGGCGCGTTCGGCCGCAAGTCGAAGCCGGACTTCGTCGTGGAGGCGGCGTACGTCGCCCGAGAGGTGAAGGCTCCGGTGCAGCTGACCTGGTCGCGAGAGGACGATGTGCGGCACGACTTCTATCACGCCATCAGCGTGCAGCGGATCGAGGCCGCCCTCGACGACTCCGGTCTGGTCACGGGCTGGCTGCACCGCACGGCATTTCCCAGCATCTCCGCTACCTTCCAGGCGGGTGTGGTTCAGCCCACGGATGGTGAGCTCGAGCTCGGCTGCGTGACCGTGCCCTTCGACGTGCCGAACCTGCGCTGCGAGGCGTGCGAGGCCCCGTCGCACACCCGGATCGGCTGGATCCGCTCGGTCTCCAACATCCACCACTCCTTCGCCATTGGCTGCTTCGTCGACGAGCTCGCGGCGCTGGCCGGTCGCGATCCGAAAGAGTACCTCCTGGAGCTCATCGGCCCGCCCCGGGTGATCGACCTCTGGGAGGAGGAGAGCAACGCGTACGGGGCCGACAAGAGCGTGTATCCGTACGACACGCAGCGCCTGCGCCGGGTGATCGAGGTGGCGGCGGGCGAGGCGGGGTGGGGACGTGGGCTCCCTCAGGGCCATGGGCTGGGGATCGCGGCCCACTACAGCTTCGTGACCTACGTGGCCCACGTGGCAGAGGTTTCCGTGGCGGATGGCGCTCTGCGCGTCCACCGGGTCGACTGCGCCGTGGACTGCGGGCTCGCCGTGAATCCGGACCGCGTCCGGGCGCAGATGGAGGGGGCGACCGTCTTCGGGCTCAGCCTGGCGCTGCACGGAGAGATCACGATGCGGGATGGCCGGGTGGAGCAGGGCAACTTCAACGATTATCCGATCCTGCGGATTCGGGAGGTCCCGGAGATCCGCGTGCACATCGTGGAGAGCGACGAGCCGCCGACGGGCGTAGGTGAGCCGGGTGTGCCCCCGGTGGCGCCGGCGGTCGCCAACGCCGTGTACGCCGCGACGGGTGACCGCGTGCGCGATCTACCGATCCGCCTGGGCTGAGAAAGGGAAGGGCGATGGCGAAGACGGACGCGACGGCGGACTCACGCGCTCTGGCCATCCTGGGCGGTGGGAACATCGGACAGGCCCTGGCACGAGGCTGGGCGGCCTCCGGTGAGCTTTCCGCCGGACAGATCACCATCACCCGGCGGCACGGCGCCGCTCTCCAGTCTCTGGCGGAACAGGGGTTCGAGGTTGGGACCGACAACCGGGAAGCGGTGCGACGAGCCGATACGCTCCTGATCGCCGTTCAGCCTCAGCAACTCATCCCGCTGCTGGAAGAGATCCGGGACGTTCTGGATTCGGGTCGGCACATCGTCATCTCGGTCGTGTCGGACGCCACGGTGGCGGATATCCAGGAACAGTTGGGCGTGCCGGTCCCGGTGGTTCGCGCGATGCCGAACACGGCGATCGAGATCGGCGAGTCCATGACCTGCCTGTCGGCCGATGAAAGCTCGGAAGCCGCGCTGGCTCAGGCACGCTCCCTGTTCGACGCGGTCGGCAGAACTCTCGTCATCGACGAGGACCTGATGGTGAGCGCCACGGCGACGTGCGCCTGCGGAATCGCCTTCTTCCTTCGCTCGATCCGCGCGGCCACCCAGGGCGGTATCGAGATCGGATTCCACCCGGAGGAGGCCATGCTGCTTGCGGCTCAAACGGCGAGGGGCGCCGCATCCCTGCTGCTTGGGGCGGGAAGCCACCCGGAGGCCGAGATCGACCGGGTCACCACCCCCCGCGGCTGCACGATCGCGGGCCTCAACGAGATGGAGCACCAGGGCTTCAGCTCGGCCATGATCAAGGGGATTCTAGTATCGGCGGAAAAGGCGGCCGGACTCTTCGACGCCGGGTAAAACTTGTCACCACAGGGAGGTGGGCATGAAGAGCTACGTGACATACTGCAGCGCCTGTGACAGCGAGGTGCTCGTAAAGCTGGACCCGGAAACCGAGCAGCCGCTGGATCCTTCCAACGTGGTATGCCTCGACAGGGTGGCATCCTGTGAAAAGGAGGAATGTCCGTTGGCGGGTGCCTCCTCCTCGGAGCTGCGTGACCGTCTCGAGTTCCTTCCCGCCGAAGCCCGCGGCGGAAAGCCGCGGACCCTCCAGGAGGCGGAGGAGATCGTGGAGAAGGCCCGCATCGCCTCCCTCAAGCGACGGACCGGTCTCGAGTCCTGATCCACCGGAATGGCAAGGCTGGGCTGTCCTCCTCTCGGCTGTCATGGCCCGCTTTCCGGGCGCCTAGAGCTCGCCCGTGAT
>DAOVWI010000177.1 GCA_030636765.1 Gemmatimonadales bacterium | reverse complement strand
GTGTGTATTCGCCAACCTCGCGTGCTGTAACGTGCTATTATGAAAAAGCAAGCGAGCGAGGCGTATGATCACGGTTCTTCTCTACCAGGCTGCGGCCGAGTACGTGGGGGTCCTTCTGAAAGGGATTCCCGCTGCGCTCGGCAGAACGGTGAACGTGGCCGTGGATTTCGTCGGCGAGCACGCGGTGGGGGTTTTTGGGGGGCTTGCGGTGCTCATCGTGCTCTGGGCGTTTCTGGCCCGCGGCCGACGTCGTTAATTATCCGGGCGGCGGCAGAGCCTACCCGCCCAGCCGGGCCCCCCGCCGGCAGTCCCCGACATGCTCCTCTTCCGCCCGCGCACACAGCGATGCCTGCGTCTCCGCGTCCGCCACGAGCGTGGCGATCTCCTCTCCGAGCGCCTTGTAGCACATACTCTTGTGGCCGACATCTTCGACAACCCGGCAGAATTCGAGACCGCTCTCCGCGCTGGACGTCCAGTCCACGAACGCCTTCACGACCCCCACGTAGCACCAGCCGCGGTAGCGCTCGCTCCCGGAACGGCATAGGCGTTCGGCCCTCTTCGGATCCTTCGTTCGGGCGGTGACGCTCCTCCCGAGGCTCTGGTGGCAGGTGCGGCGGAACGCTTGGGGAGCGCGGTCGCACCAATAGGACGCGTCGGCCAGGTCGCCTCCGTTCAGGTAGAGCATCGCCGACGTCTGCATCAGGTAGCACTGCACGAGGTAGCGCTGCTCCATGACCGAGCAGGGGTAGAGCGGATCGGCGGGATCCAGCGCCGTCCACTCCGAGGCGACTGCCGCGTCGTGTGGCCCCGTGGCCGAGCCTTGCGAGCTCACGGAATCGTGAAGCAGCGTGGCCGGGTGGTGCGGTGAGCTGGCGGCCATGATGTTCTCCATGAACGCGCCGCCGTAGCACGATTGCCGGTCCCAGTTGTCCTGAAGGAGATCGCATGCCTCGAGCGCCATCGGTAGATGGTGGCCGTAGTACATCGTCAGGCCGTGGCCCATGCCGTGAACGCACTGGAAGAGGATCCAGCGGCTCTGGTCGTTGCTCTTGTATGGCTCACACAGCGCGTTCACGATCTCCTCATCGGGAGTGCCGCGGTCCAGGAAATAGGCCTGAATCACGCCGTGGTAGCAGCCCGAGGAAAAGCTCTCCGTGCACATGACGAACGTCCCGGACACGTCAGGCCGCAACCGGTAGGCCTCGATTCCGATGTGATGAGCGTAGGTGTGCGCGTCGCGCGAGACGTCCGTGTCGAGGAGCACGAGATAGTCGAGCGTGTTCATGGCGGGACGAACGCCAGCTTCCGCCAGGCTGCGGGAGAGTTTCGCCCGGTAGCAATCAGTCTTCTGCTGAACTCCCAGGTTGCCGCAATCGGCAACCATCGCCCGTGCTTCGCTCGCGGAGTCCGCCGGGATCTCGGCGTCCTCCCGGAGCGAGGCGAGCCCGAGTCTCTCGAGGCCTCCGCGATCCAGCGACACGAAAACTGCGGCCGTGACGACGGCGATGAGGAGCGCCGCCACCGCGAGAGTCCGTCGGCCTCCAGGTGTATTCATTCGCTATCGACTCCCTTGACGTCCGGCCGGCCGGCCGCGATGTGCCATGTGCGGGTCATGACGCGCCGACCACGAGATCGCGGTCCACCTGGTCGCACGCGACACAGCCGCACAGCGCCATCGCGATGTCGAACTCCTTCTCGAGGATCTCCAGCACCTGCCTCACTCCCGCCTCGCCGTCCACCGCCAGCCCCCAGAGGATCGGTCGGCCGAGCATGACCGCTTGCGCGCCCAGAGCCAGCGCCTTGAGCACATCGCTTCCGCGACGGATGCCTCCGTCCACCAGGACGGGAACGCGCCCGTTCACGGCCTCCACGACCGCCGGGAGAGCGTCGATCGTAGCGATCGACGTGTCGAGCTGCCGGCCGCCATGGTTCGAGACCACGATCCCGTGGGCGCCGTGCTCGACCGCGAGCCTCGCGTCGTCGGGATGGACGATTCCCTTGATGAGCACGGGCAGATCCGTGATGGAGGCCAGCCACTCCAGATCCGCCCAGCTGAGCGTCGGGTCGAAGAGGGAGATGACGTATTCGGCCAACCACGAGTCGGAAGCCGTGGCGGGCACCTCGTCGAAGCCGGCCGGCAGCAGGTTCGCCACCCCCAGGCCGGCCGGCAGGCGAAAGTGGTTACGAACGTCCCGCTCGCGCCGTCCCCACACCTGGGCGTCCACCGTGAGGAGGATCGCCGAGCAGCCGCACGCCTGCGCGCGCTCCACGAGGCCGCGCGTGGCCTCCCGGTCCCGGTACACGTAAAGCTGGAACCACACGGGCCCCGTCGCCGCCTCCAGCACCTCCTCGATGGGGCGGTTCGACAGCGTGCTCAGCGTCATGATCGTTCCGGCTGCGCCAGCAGCCCGCGTCGTAGCTACCTCGCCCTCCGGGCACGCCAGCTCGTGGAACGCGGTCGGCGCCACGAGGATCGGCATGGAGATCCGCTGCCCGAGGAGCTCGGTGGAAAGGTCGCGCTCGCTGATGTCCCGGAGCACGCGGTGGTGGAGTCGAATGCGGTCGTAGGCCGCGTGGTTGTCGCGAAGCGTGATCTCGTCGAACGAGCCGCTCCGGTAGTAGTCGTACGCCAACGTGGAGAGCCGCTCGCGGGCGGCGTCCTCGAAGTCGAAGAGGTTGATCGGTTTCATTCGGTAGCCTTAGTCCAGCACTCGCCGGACGGATCGCTGCCATCCTTCGTACAGGGCGTCCCGCCGCTCAGGCGGCATGGACGGCGTCCACCGTTTCCCGCACCGCCAGCCTCGTTCGATCTCATCCAGGCCCGCGTACACGCCGGTCCCGAGTCCCGCCAGGTATGCGGCACCGAGCGCCGTCGTCTCGGTGACCTCCGGCCGCTCCACGGGCAGGTCGAGCATGTCGCTCAGGAACTGCATCGCCCACCCGTTGGCCGCCAACCCCCCGTCCACACGCAGGCTCACCGGCTCGGTGCCGCTGTCGGCGGCCATCGCGCTCATGAGGTCGCGCGTCTGGTAACCGACCGCCTCGAGAGCGGCGCGCGCGATCTGGGCGATCCCGGTGTCGCGCGTAAGGCCGAGGATCGCCCCCCGAGCGTCCGGGTCCCAGTGTGGGGCACCGAGGCCCACGAACGCCGGCACGAGGTAAACGCCGCCCGTGTCCTCGATGCCGTCGGCGAGCGGCTCGGTCTCCGCCGCATCCTCGATCAGGTGGAGACCGTCCCGCAGCCACTGCACGGCCGCTCCGGCGATGAAGATGCTCCCTTCCAACGCGTATGTGGTCTCACCGGCGAGCCTCCACGCGACGGTGCTCAGCAGGCCGTTTCGCGACGCGACCGGCTCCGGGCCGGTGTTGAGGAGCGCGAACGCGCCCGTCCCGTACGTGCTCTTGATCATCCCGGGTGTGAACGCGGCCTGACCGAACGTCGCTGCCTGCTGGTCGCCCGCGATCCCGGCGATCGGGATGCCCCGGTCGAACAGCCCGGCGGCCGTTTCGCCGAAGGGGCCGGAGCTGTCGCGGACCTCCGGGAGCATCTTCTCGGGGACGCCGAACAGCTCGACAAGGTCAGGGTCCCACCGGCCCTCGGAGATGTCGAACAGAAGGGTGCGCGATGCGTTGGACGCGTCCGTGGCATGAACCCGGCCGCCCGTGAGATTCCACAGCAGCCAGGAGTCGATCGTGCCGAACGCGAGTTCGCCTCTCTCGGCGGCGGCTCTGGCTCCGTCCACATGGTCGAGGATCCAGGCGATCTTCGTTGCCGAGAAGTACGGATCGAGGAGCAGGCCCGTCTTGCGGCGCACGAGCGGCTCGTGACCGTCCTCCTTCAGGCGCCGGCAAGCGCCGGCCGTTCGCCGGTCCTGCCACACCAGGGCGTGGTGGATCGGCCGGCCGGTGGCTCGCTCCCAGATCACCGACGTCTCCCGTTGGTTCGTGATGCCGATGGCGGCGATCCGGTCGCCGTCCACGCCCGCCTCCGTGATCGCCGCGCGGCAGACGGCCAGAGTGTCCCGCCAGATCCGCACGGCGTCGTGCTCCACCCAGCCGGGGCGAGGGAAGATCTGGGGAAGCTCACGCTGGGCGCTCGCGAGCGGTTGCCCGAGACCGTCGAACAGGATCGCCCGGGAGGACGTCGTGCCCTGATCGATGGCCAGCACGACACCAGGGGTCATGAGGCAGGGGTCATCGGCGGGGGACCTCTCCCCCGATCACCACCTTCACCGAAGCG
>DAOVWI010000056.1 GCA_030636765.1 Gemmatimonadales bacterium | reverse complement strand
GTGACGGCGAGCGGGAACGCGACGTCCATGGCGACCCCGTCGAAGAGACCTTCCAGGACGACGTCGAGGCCCAGCGGCGAGATACCCTCGCCGATCTCGAAGGTCCGGATCGTCTGACCGATCGAGTTGAGCGCCCAGACGACCACCACCTCATCTCCTCCCGGTCCGGTCGGTCCAGAATCACCCGAGGCACAGCCGACGAACAGCGGCAGCGTGATCGCAAGCGCACTCAGCCTGTTTGGAAGCTTCATGTGGATCACTCCTGTTCTTTCCTCTGGCAGGTCGCCAAGAAATCCTGCTGTTGTCGTTTCTCTGACCGGGCTCACCGCACCTCCAACCGGACCACCAGGCTCCTGCCCGGCTCGGGGAAGAGCTCCGTGAGCTCGAATCGCGAATCCAGCAAGTTCTCCACGGTCACCGCGACCTCCAGCGACAGCGAGCCGATTCTCACGGCGCGGCTCCCGTCCAGCCGGACGGTGGTGTACGCGGGCAGACGACGAACCCCGGCGACAGTGGTCGTCCGGCTCCCTACGAGAGCCACGGCCCCGCGCAACCACACCCCGGCCAGCTCACCCAACAGGTAGACGTTCGCCGCCAGGTCGGGCTGATAGGGCATCGGGTTCTTGTTGGTGCCGAACCCGAGCCGGCTGCGCTGTAACGTGAACGCACCCCCAATCCGGGGACCCTCCGAGGCCAAGGCGATGTCTCCCCCGATCTCCACTCCCGCCGCCGTGAGCTGATCGAGGTTCCGCGGACTCCAGAGAGCGACGGAGCTCGCCACCCAGACGATCGGGTCGTTCGTCCGGCGGTAGAAGATCGCTGCCTGGATCCCGGCGCGTGTGTCGCCCCCGGCGCGTGCGTCGCCCCCGGTCGAGACCTCGCCCGCTCGGCTCTCCTTCGCGGCCGAGGCCCAACGGATTCCGATCTCCGCATCCACCACGACCCGCTCCGGCTTGAGGTCCGGGTTCGCGCGAACCCCCCTGGAGCGCGGAGCGTAGACGTCCGCGAACGTGGGCAGCCGGTAGGCCTGTCCCAACCGGCTCCACAGCACCCAGGCCGGCCCAAGCTGCGCCGCGAGCGAGACCTCGGGGCTCACGGCATGCCCATCCGTCGAAATGTCCGCGGCCAGGCCCGGCTGCACCGAGAGGCGACCCGCCGTGAACGTCTTGCCGGCCCACACGCCACTGCTCCACCTCACCGGCGTTCCCTCCGTCCCGCTGCCCGCCACGCGCTCCCGAGCCACGTAGCTGTTGATCTCGAGGGCGGCGCCCGGGATCCATGTCGAGCCCGCCAGACGGAAACTGGTGAGCGATTGGCGTGACTCCATGTTGCGACTCGGATCCCGATACAGGAGGCTCCGGCGGGCAGCGATGGCGCTCACGCGGCCCACCGATGATCCGTATCCGAGCACCATCTGGAGCGAGCGGTCACCGTATCGTGCCTCATCGAAGGCGCTCGACCCGATCCGGCCGGGCGCTCCTCGTTCGACGTCGTCGAAGCGGGCCTGAGCGAAGATCGGCAGGGCGGATGGCGCACCGGAGAGCCATACGTGCAGGGCGTGCCCGTCGGCGTTCCGCCGCACCTCCACGGGGCTTCCAGGCTTGGCACGGTTGGGGAACTCGAAGTCGTTCTCCACGCCCTCGGCGCGGAAGCCCAGTGCCAGCGTGCCCGGCGAGCCACCCAACGACACGTAGGCGTCGGCCGCCAGGCTACCGTACGAGCCCACTTCCACCCCCACCGCAGAGCTGACGCCTTCCGGCTTGCGCGATTCGAGGAGAAGAACCCCGCCGATCGCACCCGAACCGAAGCGTGGCGATGCGCCGCGCACGAGCGAGGCCGCCTCCAGCGTCGCCACGGGGATCCGGGAAAGATCGGCCACGCCCGTGAGCGGATCGTTGACGGGAAGCCCGTCGAGCAGCACGAGCAGGCCCTCCGAGCGGCTGCCGCGCACGCTGCCTATCTCGCGGCCACCCGGAGAGGACCGAACCTGCACGCCCGGCTCTTCGGCCAAGCGATCCGAGAGGGTCCGCGGACCGCCGTCCAGGGGGATCCGGCTTACGGCGTGGCCCGGGAGGGACGCACTCTCCGTCCGTTCAACGGCGGCAACGAGGTCGGAGAGTGCGACCGGTCTGATGCCAAGCACGAGGGACACCCGAACTTCGCCGCCTTCCAGCGTAACCTCACGGCTGGTCGCCTCGAAGCCGAGGGCCGAAGCCATCAAGACGTAGCTGCCGGCACTCACGCCCGCGGCCCGGTAGCGGCCCGGACCCATCTCTTCGAGCGGCACCGTCGCCTCGATGCCGGACGCCGAGGTGAACGCCAGCCGCACGGAGGCGCCGGTCACCGGTTCGCCGGCTTCCGATCGAATCTCCACCACCAGCCTGGCCACCGGTTGATCCTGTGCCGGTGGAGGCGCTTTCGCCCTCGCGGTGCCCGTCGCCGTCACGATCAAGAGTAGCGGGAGCCCACCCCACACCACCCCTCCGCCGTGTATGCGACGCCTCACGGTGAGCCCTCCTCTGCCCGATCGTTGTCGAAGCTCGCCCCGGGGTCCCGATCCCGCCCGAGATCCACGGGCACGACCTGCAGCCCCGAGAGCCCCGCGGCGTCCAGATCCACCACCCGAATAGGCCACCTGAAGACGCGACTCAGGACCGAGTCGCGCAGAACCTCGTCCGGAGGACCCGAGGCCAGCAGCCGGCCTTCGTCCAGCAGAAGGAGGCGATCGGCGAACCGGCTGGCCAGGTGCAGATTGTGGGTGATCGTGACCGCCGATCCGCCCTCGTCCACGAAATCGCGCACCAGGCTGAAGAGCTGCATCTCGTGTCCGATGTCCAGATGGGCGGTTGGCTCGTCGAGCACCAGCACCTCGGGTCCCTGAGCGAAAGCCCGGGCAAGCTTCGCCCGCTGGACCTCACCTCCGCTCAGCCCGTTCACCGGCCTTTCCTCGAGCTCCTCGAGATCCACCCTCCGGATGGCACTCCGCACCGCCTCACGATCTTCCTCTCGCAGGCGAGCCCACGGCCGTACGTACGGGTGCCGGCCCATATCCACGAACTCCCGGACCGTGACCGGATGGTTCGGCGGGCCGTCCTGCGAGACCACACCGATACGTCGTGCGATCTCGCGTCGGCCCCACACGGCCGCCGGCCGACCCTCGTACAGCACCACCCCGTCGTCCGGCCGTACGAGCCCGAGAAGGAGGCGCACCAGCGTGGTCTTGCCGGCGCCGTTGGGGCCGACCACCGCCGTGTGCTGAGCGCCTTCGATCTCCAGGGATACCCGGCGAAGCGCCGGTCGCCGAGAGCGCGGGTACGCGTAGGAGACGTTGCGGAGCTCGAAGGTCATCCGGCACCCCCGGCATAACTCCGCCGAAGAAGGATCAGAAAGAACGGCACGCCCACGAGCGCGGTGACGACGCCCACCGGTACCTCGAGCGGCGCGGCCACCGTGCGCGCGGCCGCGTCCGCAAGTGCCAGCAGAGCCCCTCCGGCCAGGAAGGACATCGGCACGAGAAAACGGTGATCGCCGCCCCAGAGAAGCCTCACGGCGTGCGGGACGACGAGCCCGACGAACCCGATGACCCCTCCCACGCTGACGGCGGCCGCCGCCAGGAGCGAGGCGAGGAGGTACGCCACCCGCTTCACCGTCTCCACCTCCGTCCCGAGAAACGCGGCGCTCTCCTCCCCCAGGGCGAGCGCGTTCAGGTGTCGACTCAGGCCGAACGCCAGGAGCACGGCCGGAAGCGAGTAAACGGCCAGCGCCAGGTTCATGCCCCACGAGGCGTTGCCGAAGCTTCCCATCGTCCAAAGGAGGGCGGAACGCGTCGTCCGCCCTTCGGCGAACGTCATGACGAGCATCACGCCTGCCCCGAAGAAGGAGGCGACGACGACCCCGGCCAGAATGAGGATCCGTGTGTCCAGATAGCCCGCGGCGGAGGCGACGCGAAACACGATGGCTATCGCCACCAGCGCGCCGGCGAGCGCCGCCAGGGCCAGGCCTGCCGGACCGACCGTCAGGCCGAGAACGAGCACGCTCACCGCCCCGAGGGCGGCGCCACTCGACACGCCCAGCAGGTACGGCTCCGCCAGGGGATTCCGGAGAAGGGCCTGGAAGAGCACGCCGGAGACGGCGAGGCTCGCTCCACTCAAGGCAGCCGCCACCACGCGAGGCAGTCGAACGGAGAGCACGATGGCCCGCGCCGGAGAGTCCTGCCCGCCCGGGAGGAGCGCATCCCACACCTCGCCCACCGGCAGCCAAGCAGGCCCGACCGCCAGTCCCGTGACCACGGCAAGGCCGAGCAGCACGACGAGTGAGACAAGTCCGGCCGGCCTGCCCCTTCCCGGTCTCATTCGAACCCGGGATGGATCGCTCGGGCCAGCTCTCTGACCGCGGCAGCCACCTGCGGGCCGAGCCGCACGACCAGCTCCCCGTCGAATACGCGCACGCGCCCCGACCGCACCGCCTCGAGGATGTGCCACCCCGGCCGCTCCGACACCGGTGCCCGTCCCTCCACCCCACGGTGAACCGGGTAGAGGATGATCTCCGGCTCGCGCGCGGCGATCGCCTCCAAGCTGACCTGCGGAGAGGGGCGCTGGAGATCGCCGAATACGTTCCGACCACCAGCCAGGGTGATCAGCGAATCCAGGTAGCTCCCGCGCCCGATGGTGATCGGCGGCTGCCACCACGCGTCGTAGTAGACGGTCCGGCGGAGCAGACGCCCCGTCGCCTCACGAACGCTCTCGAGATCCTCCCGAATCGTAGCGCTGAGCCGCTCCGAAGGGCCGGATGATCCGGTGACCTGCCCGAGCCGCCCGATGTTTCGATAGAGGTCGGTCAGCGTGTTGTGCCTGACGGCAAGCACCGGCACCCCGATCCTTCGCAGCTCGTCGGCCGCCCTCCGGGAATCCGGCCCCGCGAAGAGGATCACCAGATCGGGCTCCAGGGCCACGATCAGCTCCACCGAGGGTCGCACGCCGTCGCCCACGCTCGGAACGGCCAGCACCTCCTGCGGGTGCCTGTCGAACCGGGTGCGCCCGACCAGTCGATCCCCGGCTCCGATCTCGAACAGGATCTCCGTTGCGGCCGGGACGAGCGACACGATCCGGGAGGCCGGCTCCTGGAGGGTTACGCGAACGTCCAGGTCGTCCGTGAGGACGATCGTGTCTCCGTCGGCGAGGCGGGGGAGGGGAAGGAGGGGAGGCAGGTGCCGATCCGCGTCCGGGGCCCCAGCCGGGATCAGGACGCGACCAGTCAGAGCCAACACGAAAAAAGCGGCCCCGAGCACCCGCACAGGTATTCCAGTCACGCGAGCCACCCGTCCTTTCCGGGAAAGCGTGACCGAGGTGTCGGAACCGCGACCCCCCCACACCCTTCCCGCGAAGAGCGTTCCGTGGGCATGGATGGGGTCGTCTCCTGGCTCAAGGCATGGCGCTGGCGCGCCGAGCCTCACACAGTGGCGGGGCCGCGTCGGTTCATGTCCGACTTCCGTTACCGCCATCCACGTACGCGGGGACTGTAACGGTGGCCCAGGGAGGAAGGCAAGACCGACGTGGCGTTCGTAACGCGGCCCGCCGGGGCTTTTCGGCGACCTGCTACGGCTTGAAGCGGCCGAAGTCTTCCGGATTCAAGCTCTTCAGGTACTCTCGGAGCTGCTCCCCGTTTCCCGGGTCCTCCGGCGAGGAGCCCGGTTCGACCGCCTCGACGACATCCGTGGATTCGAAGCTCGTCTCGTCGAAGCCGGCCTCCTCGATCTCCATGGCCGTGAGTTCGAGCAGCTCATCGTCGGCGAAGATCGGCGCGTCCGCCCGCAAGGCGAGAGCGATGCTGTCACTCGGCCGTGAGTCGACCGAGATGAACTCGCCATCGCGCCGAAGGATGAGCGAGGCGTAGTAGGTGTTCTCAACCACCCGGGTGATCAGAACGCGGACGAGCTCGCTGCCCAGGCCGCGGACCATGGTCGTGAAGAGGTCGTGCGTCAGGGGCCGTGAGAACTTGATCCCTGCCAGCTGCATCGCGATCGCGCTCGCCTCGCCGGGACCGATCCAGATCGGCAGAAGTCGCTCTCCGCCGCTCTCCCTCAGTATGACCACGGGAGTGTTCGACGACTTGTCCAGTCCGAGGCTCGCGACGGTCACCTCGGTCATGGAGCTACCGTTGGTCATGCCGGCGTCCATCTACGTGCCCTGATCCCACGAAGAAAGATAGCGTTCCTGCTCCTCCGTCAGCGTGTCGATCTCGATGCTCATCGACGCCAGCTTGAGCCGCGCGATTTCCTGATCGAGCTCCGCCGGGATTCGGTGAACGTCGGCTGTGAGCGTCGAGCCCATGCGCCGTAGATACTCCGCCGCCAGGGCCTGGTTCGCGAAAGACATGTCCATGACGCTCGCCGGATGGCCTTCCGCGCTCGCCAGGTTGATGAGCCGGCCGCGAGCGAGCAGAACAACCCGCTTGCCGTTCACCACGTACTCCTCCACAAGCGGTCGGAGCTGCAGCGGCCCGCTGTCGGAGACCCGTTCCAGCGCCGGGATATCGATCTCGACGTCGAAATGCCCCGAGTTCGCGACGATGGCACCGTCCTTCATCGCGAGAAAGTCTGCCTCCCGGATCACCCGGATGTCGCCCGTGAGGGTGATGAACAGGTCCCCGAGCGGCGCCGCCTCGTGCATCGGCATCACCCGAAATCCGTCCATCGTGGCCTCCAGCGCTCGGAGCGCATCGACCTCCGTGACGATGACGTTGGCGCCGGCGCCGCGCGCCCGCGTCGCTACACCGCGGCCACACCATCCGTACCCGGACACGACGACCGTCGCGCCGGCAAGGAGCATATTGGTGGCGCGCAGGATACCGTCCAGCGTCGATTGGCCTGTGCCGTACCGGTTGTCGAAGAGGTGCTTCGTGTAGCTGTCGTTCACGGCGATCACCGGAAAACGGAGGATGCCATCGGCCGCCATCGCGCGCAGCCGGATGATGCCCGTGGTCGTTTCCTCGGTGGAGCCGAGGACGCCCTCGACGACCTCAACCCTCTCGGCCTCGGAGAGCTTGGTGCTCCAGCTCCGCAGCACCGGAGCGAGATCATCGTAACGCTGCAGCGCGAGCATGTGCAGCGAGCCGACCAGATCAGCTCCATCATCCATCGTGATCTGGGGGCGATACTCGAGCGCCGCCCGGATGTGCTCGTAGTACCGATCGTCGTTCTCACCCTTCACCGCGAACACACCGATGCCCTTCGTAACCAGATACGCCGCGACGGGATCCTGGGTGGAAAGGGGGTTCGAGGCACACAGGACCGTGTCGGCGCCGCCCGCCTGCAGGGTGAGCATCAGGTTGGCGGTCTCCGTCGTCACATGGAGACAGGCTGCCACACGCAAGCCCTCCAACGGCCGCTCCTCCGCGAAGCGCTCACGAATCTGTCGCAGCACGGGCATGAACCGCTCCGCCCACTGCACCCGCAGGCAGCCCTCATCGGCGAGGCTCATGTCCGCCACGTCGTACTCGATAGCTTTCGTCTGACTCACTTGTAGTCCCTCACTTATCCGCTCGACATATCGGTTCGGTCGGCCATCGCGTGTCTCCCGCGAGGGCCGCATCTCATGCGAAGAAGCCCTTCAGATCGTCGACCTTGTCGGTCACCTCCCAGCTGAAGCCGCCCTCTTCATCCGGCTCCCGTCCGAAGTGCCCGTACGCTGCGGTCCGGCGGAAGATCGGCCGGCGAAGCCGAAGCTGCTTGATGATCTGCACGGGCCTCAGGTCGAACACCTCTCCCACACACCGCTCCAACTCCTCGTCCGGCACGACGCCGCTGCCGTAGCTGTTGAGCATGATCGATATGGGCTCGGCCACACCGATCGCGTAGGCAAGCTGGATCTCGATCCGTCTCGCGAGGCCTGCCGCGACCAGGTTCTTGGCCACCCAGCGAGCGGCGTAGCTCGCGGACCGATCCACCTTCGTCGGGTCCTTCCCACTGAACGCGCCTCCGCCGTGACTGCCTACACCACCGTAGGTGTCGACGATGACCTTGCGGCCCGTAACCCCCGCGTCGCCCTGAGGCCCGCCGACCACGAAGCGGCCGGTCGGGTTCATATAGCACCGCATGGCCTGCTCGCACATCCCGGCAGGCAGCACCGGCTCGATCACCGTTCGCTGGAGCTCCTCTTCGAGCTCGGCTCGACCGATATCCGGGTGATGCTGGGCGCTGATCACCACCGTCGTGATCCGCCGTGGCGTTTCGTCCTCGTACTCGACCGTTACCTGCGACTTGCCGTCCGGCCGCAGCCAGTCGAGCAGGCCGTGCTTGCGGACCTCGGAGAGCCGCCGGGTGAGCCGATGAGCCAGCGATATCGGAAGGGGCATCAGGGTGTCGGTCTCGTCGGTCGCATATCCGAACATCATCCCCTGGTCTCCGGCACCACCGGAGTCCACGCCCAACGCGATGTCCTGCGACTGCTTGTCGATCGACGTGAGGACCGCGCAGCTGTCGCAGTCGAACCCGAGCTCCGGGTCGTCGTAGCCGATCTCCCGGAGCGTCTCCCTCACGACATCGGGCAGGTGCACGTATGCTTCCGTCGTCACCTCGCCCGCCACGAGGACCAGGCCCGTCGTCACGAGCGTCTCGCACGCTACACGCGCAACCTCATCCTCTCCGATCATGGCGTCCAGGACCGCGTCCGATACCTGGTCCGCGACCTTGTCGGGGTGCCCCTCCGTAACCGACTCGGAGGTGAAGAGATGTATCCTCGGCGTCATGGCGCTCCCTGTCTTATTTGGAGAAGCGCGTGAAGGTACTCGCCCACTATACGGCGGACAAGCGGGCCAACAGTTCCGGTACTTCGGGAAGCGTTTCCTCCAGATACCGTCGGAAAGGACCACGGATATCGCTCGGTTGATCCGCGTTCGCCAGCCCCTTCATCACCCCCGAGAGATCGCTGGCGGAGACGCCGAGGACGACCTCCTTGATCTCCGGGTGGGAGGGAGGGGCCAGGCTGAACCTGCGATATCCGAGCGCGAGCAGAGCGACCACGCCGATCGGGTCCTCCGCCAGGTCGCCACACACGCCGACGTCGATCCCTTGCGTCCCGGCCGCCTCGATCAGTCGGCCGTACATCCGGAAGAGCGCCGGGTGAAGTGGATCGAAAAGGTCCACGAGCCGAGCGTTTCCCCGGTCGACGGCCAGGGCGTATTGCGTGAGGTCGTTCGTGCCGAGACTGAGGAAGTCGACGTGCGGGGCCAGCAGGTCGACGGTTTCCAGGGCCGCGGGGGTCTCGATCATGATCCCCAGCGGCAGCGGCTCCTCCGGCGGCACATCGAGCGAGGCGCTCACCTCGTCAAGGATCTCCCTCGTACGCCGGATCTCGTCGGACGCCACGATGAACGGCAGCAGGATGCGCACGCGGCCGTGCGCGGCGGCCCTGACGGCCGCGCGGAGCTGATTGCGGAACAGATCCGGCAGATCGAGGCAGACTCGGATCGCTCTCCAGCCGAGATACGGATTCTCCTCCATCGGCATCGACAGGAAGATCGGAAACTTGTCGCCGCCGATGTCGAAGGTGCGCAGCGTCACGCCGTGACGGGGGAACGCCTCCGCCACCTGCCGGTACGCCTCGTACTGCTCGTCCTCGCTCGGGATCGTTCGCCGACCGATGACCAGGAACTCCGAGCGAAAGAGCCCCACTCCCTCCGCCCCGACTTCCAGGGCTCCCGCCGCATCGTCGGGTTGGTCGAGGTTCGCCTGCAGGACGACCCGTTCGCCGTCGCGAGTCAGAGTGACACGGTGGGCCAGCTCCTCGAGCCGCCGCTTCCGCGCGGTCGTCTGCACGTCGGAGCGCCGGTACGTGTCCTTCTCCGTCTCCGTGGGCTCCACGATCACTCTACCGGTGGCGCCGTCCAGGATCACGGGCGCCCGATCCTGCACCTCGTCCAGGTCAGGGCCGATTCCGACCACACACGGGATCCGCAGCGAGCGAGCGATCACGGCCGAGTGTGAGGCGCGGGATCCGGTCGCCGTGAGAAGTCCCCGCACCTCCTTGTCACCGAGTCCGACGGCGAGGCTGGGGGTCAGCTCGTCGAACAGGAGGATGCAACCGCCCACCGGCAAGGAGCTCAGCACGCTGCCCTCCGCCAGCCCAAGAAGGCGCGAGAGGACGCGGAACCGGATGTCCCGGAGATCGGCCAGCCGATCCAGGGCCATCACGTGCGCCGTGTCCGCGAAGCGCGAGCGCAACTCAAGGAGCCTCCAATCGAACGCACGCTCCGCCGGCAGGAAGTTCTCGCGGATGTACGAGGCCGTTCCTCCGACCAGGTCCGGGTCATCGAGCATCATCGCTTGGGCCTCGAAGATCTTGCCCTCGACCGGTCCGATTCGCTCGCTAGTCTCCGCCTGGAGGCGCCAGATCTGCTCCTTCGCCCAAGAGCGGGCGCCCTGGAACCGCTCGATCTCCAGGTCGACCTCCTCGGGACTGATCGTCCGATGCGGAACGGAGACGATGTCCCACTCGACTCGCAAGGCAGGACCGAAGGCCCGGCCAGGCGACGCGCCGATCCCGTGCAAGCGCCAGCTCACCGAGACGTCTCCAGGTCCGCGTCGCTGCTTGCGCCGTCCCGCGTGACCTCCTCGCCCACCACGTCTTCGTCCGCTCCCCCGTCACCGAAACCTCGCTCCACCAGACGGACGAGCGCCTCGAGCGCCGACTCGGCGTCCTCCCCGACCGTCCTCAGGCGGAGCGTCGATCCAGATTCAGCCGCCAACATGAGCACTCCCATGATGCTCTTGCCGTTTACCTCCAGTCCGTCCTTCTCTACCCATACGTCGCATTCGAAACGGGAGGCGACCTTCACGAACTCCGCGGCCGGCCGGGCATGCAACCCGTATCGGTTCGTCACGCTCACGTGTCGCGCGGCCTCGATCATGCCTTCCGTCACGACGCGCGTCCTATCCGCCCAGGAAAAGCAGAACTACCGGCGCCGCGATGAGCAGCGTCGCGGCTACCCGCTCGCCGAGTCCCGGCCGCGCGTATCCGACGGCGGCCGCCGCCACCAGGGCAAGCACCACCTCCCAACGCAGGAGAGTCGTGGCAGGAGTGCTCCACGCGACGAGTACCACGGCCGCACCCACCAGGGAGGCGTTGAGCACGGTCAACCAGTGGGTCGCGCCGTTCCACGGCGCCTCCTGCAAAGCCTTACCCACGTCGAATCCGGCGCTCCAGCCGCGCCGAAAGGCCCAACCACGGAGGTACACGTGCCCGACGTTGTAAAGAAGAAGGAAGAACAGCGTCGCCACCCACGGACTCCCTTCCAGAGTGAAGAGAACTATCGCCAGCAGCGCGCAGAACGGCCGCCAACCGGCCCACACGAGCTCGTCGCCCACCGCTCCGAGCGGAGCGCGCAGAGCGGTGCGGAACCGCATGATCCTCTCGGGGGAGACCCCGGTCGCCTCCAGACGCGCCAGCGCGGTCACCGCCATCGCACAGAGGTACGGGTGAGCGTTGAACGGCTCCAGGTGACGCGAAACCGCCGCCGCCAGACGCACCGGGTCTCCCGCATAGATGCGCCGCAGAAGTGGCAGCATCGCGTTCGTCAGTCCTCCCGCCACCAGCGTGCGATAGTTCCACGATCCCTGCACCGCGAAGCACCTCAAGAACGAAGAAACACCGTCCGACCGCGTCGGCTCCACAGCTATCTCACCCTGTCAGGAGTATCAGCAGCGCCGCCGCCGCCCCACCCGCTCCGAACAGCAGAGGGGCGATCCGGCCTCCCCCCATGACCCTGACCCCGACACCGCCGGCTAGAGCGATCGCCACCAGAAGGACCGCGGAGGCCGCCGGCAGCGCGGCTCCGCCCATCGGCAATCCGGAGACCAACTTCACCAGGATCATGACCGGGACCGCAAAGGCAGCCGTGAGCGCACCGGCCCGCAGCGCGTCGATGGTCATGGCCATTCGGTGCCGCCACTCGAGCCGGTACGGGGCCGCGGCGGCGAGGTTCGCCACCAAGTATCCGTTGATCCTCCGTTGGAGGCGAACGGTGGCCGCCCCCACCCACCCGATGATCCACCCGCAGGCGACTGCCAGGAGCAGCGGCCCCAATCCGCTGCCGCCGCTCGCGGCCAGCCCCGCGCCGGCGACCAGCCCCGCCGGGCCCGTCTCCGGATACACGGCGGCACCGTACGGCGTGTGGCCGAGGCCGAGAAGCTCGAGTATGGCTCCGACCAGGAATCCCGATGACGCGTCCCCCAGCAAAGCTCCGCCTATGGTCGCAGCGACGATGGGGCGTGAGATCATGACCTGTGGCCAGGAAGCGGCGTCGAGCCCCAACGCGGCCCCCACCACCACCAGCACGGCCCAAAGGCCGACGCTAACGCCGAGCTCGCTCAACGGACCGCAACAACCTCTCGAGACGAACCTCGGGGGACCCCGGCAGGTCCCTGGCGGACACCGAGGCGGCCAGATCTCCGATCACCTTGACATCCTCGGTCTCCGAGGCGGAGAGGAAGACGTAGTCCAGCAGACGCTCTCGCCCC
>DAOVWI010000200.1 GCA_030636765.1 Gemmatimonadales bacterium | reverse complement strand
GGACTCGCACCTGCTCCTCCGGCGATCGTCTCGTAGTAGGCGTACGGCCGCTTTCGGGCCGGGTCCCACCCTCCGACCGTCACGTTGTTCATCGTACCCTGGCTCGCGGCCGGCACCTGGCCGGGCAGCGCCTGCGCGAGCGCCCCGAGGAGCACGTCCGTGATCCGCTGCGAGGTCTCGACGTTTCCGGCCGCCACGGCCGCGGGCGGTCGTGGGTTCACGACCGTGCCTTCGGGCGCGCTGACGTGAATCGGCCTGAGAATCCCTCCGTTCGACGGGATCTCCTCTCCGATCAACGCCCGGAACACGTAGTACGTGGCCGACACGGCGACGGCATAGGGCGCGTTCACGCTGCTGGGCCGCTGCGGGCTCGAACCGGCGAAGTCGACCTCTGCCTCGTCGCCCCGAATGGTGACCGTCGCGACTATCGGGACCGGCTCCTCGGTCACTCCATCGTCGTCCAGTGCATCCTCGAAGCGGTACCGGCCATCCGGCACGGAGGCCAGAAAGCGCCGCGTCACCCGTTCGGAGTAGTCGGCCAGCTCGCCCATGTAGTGCAGGATCTCCTCGGCTCCGTACCGGTCGCACATCTCCGTCAGCCGGAACTCGCCGCGGCGGATCGACGCGAGTTGTGCCCTCAGGTCCCCTTCCCTCTCCTTCGGTGTCCGAACGCTCTCGAGAATGAAGTCCAGCAGCTCTGTCTGGACCTCGCCGCCACGCACCAGGAGCTGTGGGGTGATCACGACCCCCTCCTCGGAGAGTTCAGACGCGAGTCCCATGGATCCCGGAGTCTGGCCGCCCACATCGGCGTGATGAGCCCGGTTCGCCACGAAGCCCAGCAGACGGCGGCCCCGATCCCCGTTCGCCCCTGCACCCCCGGCCGCGTCCCGCCCAGCGACCGCATCGCCGCCCGCGCTCGTGAACACCGGGGCGACCAGCGTGATGTCCGGCAGGTGCGACCCGCCCCGATACGGGTCGTTCAGGATCGCGACGTCACCGGGGCCCATCTCCAGCTCCTCGATGCAGCTTGCGACCGAGAGCGGCATCGCTCCGAGGTGAACGGGAATATGGGCGGCCAGAGCCGCCATCTCGGCGGCGGGATCAAACAGGGCGCAGGAGTAGTCGCGCCTCTCCTTGATGTTGGGCGAGAAGGCAGAGCGCCGAAGCACCGCGCCCATCTCCTCGGCCACCGACGCCAGGAGATGCCGGTACACCTCCAGCCTAACCGGATCCACGACGCCCAAAGCCCGATCCGGCGGGCTCACGGCCCAGCTCCCACGTCGCTGGCCTGGCCCACGTCGATGATGAGGTTGCCGTACTCATCGACCGTCGCCCGCTCAGTCGGGCCGAGCCAAACCGTGGTGTCCTCAGAGACCACCACGGCGGGGCCGGCAAACCTGTGACCGGGCCGCAGGCTTCCGTGCTCGAAGACGGGAGCGTCGCACACGTCGAGGCGCGCCGGCTCGCTGTCAGGCTGCCCGTGCGTCAGACCCACGACCACCGACCGCCGCTCTACCTCCCGCGGCGTCAACTCCTCGGCACGATCCGCCAGGGGATGGAACTCCGGAACCTCCACCCGCCCGCTGGCACGGAGGCGAAGGTTCACGATCTCAGTGGGTGCGCTCGGATCCGAGTGACCGTAGCGGCGATCGTGCTCGGCGTGGAAACGCTCGAGGAAATCCTCCGCCAGCGGCACGTCGATCTCGAACGCCTGCCCCTCGTAGCGAAGATCCAGACCCGATCGCAGCTCGATCCGGTCTTGAGGCATTCCTTCGGAGGCGATCTCCTCCCGCCCCCGCACCTCCAGCACGCGAGCTGCCGCGGCCAACTCCAGGAACGGCGTGTCGCCCCGGCGCATGATCGTGTGCACGTAGTCCTTCACGAAATCCGCGGTGAGCATCCCGAACGCGGAGAGCACGGAGGCGGAGGGCGGCACCAGCACCCTCGCGATGCCGAGCGTTCGGGCCAGATCGCAGGCGTGCAGCCCTCCGGCCCCACCGAAGGAGACGAGCGAGAAGTCCCGAGGGTCGTGCCCGCGCTCCACGGAGATCGCCCGGAGCGCGCGCTCCATCCGGGCGTTCGCGACCCGGACGACACCCAGCGCCGCATGGCGAGCCACCTTCGCTTCGTCGGGGCTCGAGGGCCCGCGGCTCGCGGTCCCGAGGCCGGCGGCTTCCCCGAGGAGAGCCAGCGCTTCTTGGGCCGCCTTCGCGTCGAGCCGGTACGTGCCCCCGAGGAACCGGTCGGGCGGGAGCCTTCCCAGCACGACGTTGGCGTCGGTCACGGTCGGTTCACGGCCGCCTCGCCCGTAGCACGCCGGCCCGGGTTCGGCGCCCGCGCTCTCGGGCCCCACTCGCAGCGCTCCGCCGCTGTCCACTCGGGCGATGGACCCACCGCCCGAGCCCACCGTGTGAATGTCCACGATCGGAACCCGCACGGGGAGTCCGGCCACCGCCCCCTCGGACGTCGCCGGGATCCCGCCGTCCAGCAGGGCCACGTCCGTGGACGTTCCGCCCATGTCGAAGCCGATGACCCGGTCCGTTCCGGCTTGCCTGGCGACGTGAAGCGCTCCCACTACGCCGGCCGCAGGCCCAGAGAGGATGGAGCGAACGGCCTCGCGCCGGGCGACCTCCACGCCGGCGCTCCCTCCGTTGGAGAGCATGACTCGGAGCTTGCCGGCGGGGAGCTTCTCCTCCAGCCGTGAGAGGTAGCGATCCAGGATGGGAGCGACATAGGCGTTCATGGCCGTCGTGCTCGCCCGCTCGTACTCTCGGAACTCGGGCAGCACCTCGGTGGAGAGCGAGACGTCGAGGCCGGCCTCGCGGAGGGCCTCTCCGACCCTCTGTTCGTGTTCGGGGCGGACGAAGGAGAAGAGAAAGCAGACGGCCACGGACTCGACCTCGAGCCTGAGCAGCGTCTCCGCTAGCGGCGCGATAGCCGTCTCGTCCAGCGGCGCCAGTACTTCGCCGTCATGTGCGACGCGCTCGGCCAGCTCGAAGGAGAGCTCGTTAGGGACGAGGGGCGGCGGCCTGCGCGACTCGAAGTCGAACAGATCCGGTCGGTCCTGGCGCCCGATGGCCAGCAGGTCGCGAAAGCCGGCCGTCGCTATAAACGCGGTCCGTGCGCCCTTCCGCTCCAGAACCGCGTTGGTGGCCACGGTCGAGCCGTGCACGATCTCGGCAGGGATCGAGCCTTCGGCCCCGAGATCGCCCAGGAAGAGATCCAGCCCCTCGAGCACCGCCCGCGAGGGATCGTCGGGCGTCGAGAAGATCTTGCGGCGACGAATCCTGCCCTGGCCGTCGATCGCCGCCAGGTCGGTGAACGTCCCTCCGACGTCGATCCCTATGCGCAGCGGCCCAGCCGGCCTCACAGGCGTGTTCACCTTCCGCGGCTTTGACTCGTTTCACTCACGGGGCAGATAATACGCGCTCGCTCCGGACGCCCACAG
>DAOVWI010000233.1 GCA_030636765.1 Gemmatimonadales bacterium | reverse complement strand
CGGCGCGGTCCACTCGGGCGAGGTCGACCCGAACAGCACCACCACGGGCGTACCCACCGATGCGGCGAGGTGGGGCGAACCGCTGTCGTTGGCCAACACCACGGATGCGCGCGACAGGAGCGACAGGAACGCGCCCAGCGAAGTTTCACCGGCCAGGTTGCGGACGTTTTCGGCCCCGTCGGCGATCCGCTCGCACATCTCCGGGAAGGGGACGCCGACGGCGGCGGCGGCCTTCGGCAGGAGGCTCGTGGCGGTCATTCCCGGCAGGCTGTTCGTCTCCAGGCAGTAGAACACGCCGTCCGCGTCCCCTCGCACGAAGTCGACCCGACCGAACGAGCCCTGCCTCAGAGCCCGGTGCGCGGTTAGGGCGAGCCGACCGAGCTCCCGGGCCTCCGCGGCGTCGAGCGGCGCCGGCACCTGATAGCTGGTAAGCCCCGGCGTGTACTTGCACTCGTAGTCGTAGATCTCGTGGCTCGGCGTGATCTCGAGCACCGGCAACGCCTCGTCCTCGAGCACGCCCACCGTGAGTTCCCGGCCGGTGACGTATCGCTCGACCAGCACGTCGGGATCGAAGCGCGACGCATGCTCCATGGCGGCGGGAAGGTCCTCGGCGGCATGGACCACGGAGAGGCCGATCGTCGAGCCCCCGCCCGAGGGCTTGACGACCAGCGGCAGCCCGAGCCGGTCGACGATCTCCTCCGGCTCCAGGCCCACTGGCATCCAGGGAGGAGTCGGCACTCCGCACGCCTCGAAGAGCTCCTTCGAGATGCGCTTGTCCCACGCGACGGCGGAGCCGAGGCATCCGGTGCCCGTATAGCGGATCCCGGCCAGATCGAGGAGCGCCTGGAGCCTGCCGTCCTCGGCCGGGCTCCCGTGGAGCGCCAGGAAGACGACGTCCGCCTCCAGAACGACGTCCAGCTCGGTGAGGCGAAACAGGGCCGATGGGTCGCACGCGCTCCCCAGCGCCAGCGAGTCCGGCGGCTCCGTCCCAACCTCGGAGGGAAAGAGCCCCTCTTCCTCCTCCGGCGGCACGAAGCCGGTCGCCGTGTCCACCGTGCCTACGGTGTGACCGCGGGCCCGGAGCGCCTTCAACACCTCCTTTCCGGAGGCCAGCGAAACCTGCCGCTCCTCGCTCGTTCCGCCCGTGAAGAGAGCGATCCTCACGGCCCGCGCCTCCGCCGCCGCGCCAACCGCATCACGGCATCAGGTGGTGGATGACGTCGTAGCGCGTGAGGATTCCACGTACCGCCCCGTTCTCGGCTACCAGGACGGCCGGAATGCCGCGGGTGAGCCTACTGGTGATCTCATCGAGCTCGGCATTGCCCGCCACCACCGGGAAGGACGCGGTCGCCACCTCGCGCACCTCGGATGCCAGACGGGCCGGCTCCTCCATCACGGCCGAGAGAAGGGCCGACTCGGTAACCGAGCCGACGGGTCGCCCATCCTCCAGCACGGGAAGCTGGGAGACGTTGTGCTCCTCGATCAGGTCGAGCGCCTCCCGGATCGTAGAGCCCGGGGCGACCGAGATGAGCGGCGGCGAATCGACCTTGCTCTCCAGGAGATAGGCGGCCGTCACCCGCTCGGGCCGGAGCATACGGTTCTCCCGCATCCACTCATCGCTGTACAGCTTGGACAGGTAGCGCTCGCCCGTGTCGCAGAGCACGCAAACGATGCACGCCTCCGGGTCGTCGATCTCGTGGGCCACGTCCACCGCCACCCTCACCACGACCCCCGTTGAGCCCCCGACGAAGAGGCCCTCCTCGCGGGTGATCCGTCGCGCCATGTGGAACGCGTCCCGGTCACACACCTGCCGGAATTCGTCGATCACCTCGAAGTCCAGCGTGCTGGGGATCTTGTCGTTGCCGATGCCCTCCACCTTGTACGGGGTTCCCGGCTCGACCTGCCCGGTGCGGTGGTACGCGGTCAAGATCGAGCCGATCGGATCTCCGGCGAGCACCCTGATCTCCGGGTTCCGCTCCTTGAGGTAGCGGGCGACCCCGGTGATCGTGCCGCCGGTGCCGGGTGAGGCGACGAAGTGGGTGACGCGGCCCTCGGTCTGTTCCCAGATCTCCGGACCCGTGCTCTCGTAGTGCGCCTGCGGGTTGACCGGGTTGTAAAACTGGTCGGCTACGATCGTGTTCGGTCGCTCCTCCGCGAGACGGCGGGCGAGGTTGGTGTAATAGTCGGGATGATCCGGCGCGACGGCCGACGGGGTCACGATCACCTCGGCGCCGAGAGCCGTGAGGAGCCGGACCTTCTCGATGCTCATCTTGTCGGGAATCGTGAAGATGCACCGGTAGCCCTTGACGGCCGCGGCCATCGCGAGCGCCACGCCCGTGTTGCCGGAGGTCCCCTCCACGATCGTGCCGCCGGGCTTGAGGGCGCCGGCCTTCTCCGCAGCCTCGATGATCGCCGGAGCGATCCGGTCCTTTACCGACGCCCCCGGGTTGAAGATCTCCGCCTTCGCGTACACCGGTGTCCGGGCGCCATCCACGACGCGGTTCAGCCGAATCAGCGGCGTATCACCGATCGTCTCGAGAACGTTGGCGTACGGCTTCGTGTGTGCCGTCACGGCTGGTCGGACCTCTCTGGCATGGGGTAT
>DAOVWI010000048.1 GCA_030636765.1 Gemmatimonadales bacterium | reverse complement strand
TCCTCCTGGTCCATGTCCACGGGAACCACGCCGGCGGGCTGCTCCGTCAGCTGGGCGATCGGCTTCTCCGGATCCGCGAGCACGAGGTCCTGCAGCGTCGTCACGCCAACCAGCCGCCGATCGGAAGCCACGACAAAGATCGTGTAGAAATCCGGGACGTCCCGGGCCTGGCGGCGAATCTCGAAGAGGGCCTGCCCCGCGGTGATGTCGGAGGGCACCGCGACCAGCTCCCTCGTCATGATGCCGCCGGCCGTGTCCTCCGCATAGTGGAGGAGTTCCTCGATGGCGCTCGAGTCCACCAGAGAGGCGAGGACGCGGGCTTGTTCCTCCGGTTCCAGCTCGCCGATCAGGTCGGCCGCGTCGTCGTCGGGCATCTCCTCGACGACTTCGGCCAACCTCCCCGGCTCGAGCTGCGCAAGCAGCTCCTCGGGTCGTTCGACGCCCTCCATCTCGGCCAGAGCTTCCGCGGCAACCGCCGGCGGCAGGAACTCCAGGACTTGCACCCGCTCGTCCTCGTCGAGTCCCTCGAGGATGTCGGCAAGGTCACTCGGATGGACGTCCTCGACGAGCTGCGCCAGCGCGCGCGTGTCGCCCTTGCCGAGCAACTCGCTCAGGCGCGTGGCCTGCTGTTCGCGCTCCGCCGTCCGCTCGCTCACCCTACCAACCTGGTCTCTCGGCACTGTGGCCGTTCCGCACGCTCATGCCCGACGGTGCCCTCACGGCCGATCGCCCGTCAAGCGCTTCACGATCCTCTCCTGCAGCTGAAACATGGGAGAAGCGTAACGTGCCTCGCCTTCCTCGTGCTCGTGCCCGAGGACATGGAGAACCCCGTGCACCACCAGGCGCACGAGTTCTTCCACCTCCGGGATCCCAAGCTCCCCCGAGGCCCCCTGAGCCAGGGCCGGCGAGACATAGATGTCGCCCAGCAATTCGTCGGCGACGGCGAGGTCGAACGCGATCACATCAGTGGCGTGCGGCACCCCCAGGTATCGGCGGTTCAGATCCTGGATCTCGAGCTCGGAGACGAAGGTTATCGATAGCTCTCCGTCCAGCGGGCGATCCGCGGTCGCGAGGGCGGCGATCGCCGCCGCCTCGAAGAGAGCCCCGAAGCCGGCCGCGGCCGGCCATTCGTCGAAGCGGTTGATCTGGATGTCGACGCTCACCGACCGTGGTCGCCGAGCGCCGCCGCCTCCGGGCGCTCCACCTTCCCGGGATACTCGACACGCTGGTGGTAGAAGCTCGTCAGGGACTGGGCGAACTCGGCCTTGATGCGGTCGAGCTCGTGCAGCGTCAGCGGGCACTGATCGAGCTGGCCATCTCGGATGCGCGCGCTCACCAGCTCGTCGATCAGGGAGCGAATCCGCTCGGGCGAGGGATCCTGCAGGGTGCGGGTCGCCGACTCGACCGCGTCGGCGAGCATGACGATCGCCGTCTCCCTGGTCTGCGGCTTCGGACCCGGATAGCTAAAGTCCCACAGGTCGATGTCGAGGTCAGGCTCCTGCTCTCGAGCCTTGTTCAGGAAGTAGGAGATCGTCTGCGTGCCGTGGTGCTCGCAGATGAAGTTCTTGATGGCGGGGGGCAGACGCGCCTCCTCGGCCAGCCGGAGTCCCTCCCTCACGTGCTCCTTGATCACCTCCGCGCTTCGCGACGCACGCAGACGGTCGTGGGGGTTTCTTCCGATCGGTTGATTCTCCACGAAGTACTGCGGCTGCTTCGTCTTGCCGATGTCGTGGTAGTACGTGCCCACCCGAGCGAGCAGTGCGTTGGCGCCGATCGCCGTGCAGGCGGCCTCCGCGAGGTTCGCCACGCCGATCGAGTGCGCGTACGTGCCCGAGGCCTTCTTCGCGAGCTGCCGGAGAAGCGGGCGATTCAGGTCCGAGAGCTCCAGCAGAGTCTGGTCGGTGGTGATGCCCGTGAAGCTCTCCAGAGCGGGCAGCAGCCCCGCGATCACCAGGACCGTGCACACCGTCGCGTTCAAGGCGCCCAAGGCCGTCGTGGCCAGGAGCTCACGGGCCGGCAGCGAGAACAGGAGGACGAGCGCGAGCTGGGCGACGACGTAGGCGCCCGTAATCACCGCGATGAGGACCCAGCTGTCTGCCCGTCGCCGGAGGCCGCGGATGCTGGTCGCGGCCGCCGCGCCCGCAGCCAACGTCAAGAACACGGCGCTGAGACCGGAGAACGCCGTCTGACCGGCGAGCAGCGCCGCGATGATCATGACCGCTACGAGAGCGAGCAGGCCGTCATACAGGGCGGCGATCAACAGGGCGGCGATGGCCACGGGGATGAGAGCGGGGGACAGGTCGGCACGCGCCACAACGCTGGCTAGCACGAGCACGACGAGGACCAGACCCACCACGATCGAGAAGCTGCGGGCGTTCTCGTACACCTCTCCTCTCCGGTGCAGATAGAGCACGCCGCCGAGGATGACGAGCAGGACGAAGGCGTACAGCACCCCGCCCGCGGTCCGCAGGAAGGAGCCCGCTCCGCTCGCGAGGCCCTGATCGATCAAAGCCGTGCGGTAGGCCCGCAGCTTCTCGATCTCCTCGCGTCCCACCCGCTCGTGAGCGGTAACGATCCGTTCGCCCTCCAGGACGAAGCCCGCTGTCTCCTGCACGGCGTCCCGCGCCTGCCGCCGGGTGCGCGTCGTAGCTGCCTGATCCAGCCTGAGGCTGGGCTCCAGGTAGTGGACCACGAGTGTCTGAAACAGCTGCAAGCCGTCGACCGAGAGGGAGGCCGGAGCGATTGCGGAAGCCTTCGCGTAGAAGCCGGCGACGTCCGTCAACGAGTCGCGACGCACGAGCCGATCTCCGCCCTCTTCTCGCACGATCACCTGCGCCGAGAGGACGTCGGAAAGGTCCCGGCTCGACACCACACCCCGCGGAAGCAGCCGCTCGTACGCGCCGACCAGAGCGTCCCGCAACGCCCGCCGCCGACCGCCAACCTGGAGATACGCCGCCTGCTCCATCGTCGGCACGGTCACGCCCTCGACCTCGCTGAGTGTCAGCCGGATCGCGAGCGTATCGTCGTCCGCGACCGCCAGCGCGCTGTCCAGTCGGGCGAACAGGCCGCGTACCCGACCGGTCGTGCGCTCGACAGCTTCCGGGTCGAAGCTGAAGATCGGGGCGACGCCACGCTCCGCCTCGCCTCGCTCCAGCTGAAGGCGTTCCGGCGATTTCGGCACGTCGAACGAGATCTCGGCGATGACGTCCTCCGAAGCGACCTGTCCTTGCTCCAGGAGCGCGGAATCCGGCAATGGCGCCCTGGGGAACAGGATGGGCATCAGGAGCGCGATCCCGAGCAGGAGAAGGCCGCGGATGCCGTGATGCAGGAGGTTGGATCGCCAGCCCGTGCCGGGGGGTCGCCCGATCGCGCGAACCGCTTCCCGCCAGCTCTCGGTGTACTGGCCGGTCATTCGCCTACCTCGGTCCGATCCTCCCGCGCGCCGTACGCCCGGATGATCTCCTTCACCAGGCGATGCCTGACCACATCGCTCTCATCCAGGTAAACGAACGCGATCCCCTCGATCCCCTTCAACACCTCCTCGATGTCGAGAAGCCCCGAATCGGCTCTGCGAGGAAGGTCGATCTGCGTCTTGTCGCCCGTGATGACCGTCTTGGAGTTCAGTCCGAGACGGGTCAGGAACATCTTCATCTGCGCGACCGTGGCGTTCTGGGCCTCATCCAGGATGAGGAAGGCATCCGAGAGCGTGCGCCCTCGCATGTAGGCGAGAGGGGCGATCTCGATCGTTTGCTCGCTGATCGCCTGCCGCACCTTGTCCGGCGGCATCATGTCCTCGAGGGCGTCGTACAGAGGGCGCAGGTAGGGGTCGACCTTCTCGCGGATGTCGCCGGGCAGGAAGCCCAGCGCCTCACCCGCCTCCACCGCCGGACGCGTGAGGATGATCCGCCGTACCCGCTTCAGGTGAAGGGTCTCCACGGCTCGGGCGACCGCCAGGTACGTCTTTCCGGTGCCGGCAGGCCCGATGCCGACGGCGATGTCATTGTCGCGAATAGCGTCGATGTACAACCGCTGCCCCTCCGATCGCGGCCGGATCACCTTGCGGGCGTGCGGGAGGATGAGGGCCTCGGGCTCCTCCCGACCATCCCCCGCCGGCAGCCCCTCTCCCTCGAAGAGGCGCTCGACATCGGATACCGAGAAAGGCCTTCGGGTTCGAGCGCGCTCGATCATCCGGCGTGCTACAGGAGCGGCGCGCTCGACCGACTCGGGGGTGCCGGAAAGAATCAGCTCATCCCCTCGCAGGATCACACGCGAATCGGACAGCCGCGCCAGCTCGGCAAGGTAGGCGTCGTTCACGCCGGCCAAGAGGAGCTGGTCGGCCCCCACGGCGTCGAGGCGCTCCTGCACGACCTGCGTCTTGGTGGGCTGAGAGCTCACGGGCGCCCTGTCAGTCGTCCTCGCATAGCTGGATATGTAGCCCGGCGAGATCGTCCGGTTCCACGTGCGAAGGCGTACCTTCCATAAGACCGCGAGCGGCCGTCGTCTTGGGAAACGCGATCACGTCCCTGATCGAGGGGGCTCCCACCATCATCGCGACCGTCCGATCGAGGCCGAGAGCGTAGCCGCCATGCGGCGGAGCGCCGTAACGGAAGGCCTCCAGCAGGAATCCGAACCGATCCTCCGCTTCCTTTCGCGTGAAGCCGAGCACCTCGAGGATCGCCCGCTGGATCTCCGGATCGTGGCAGCGGATGCTGCCGCTCGCCAGCTCCACGCCGTTGTACACGACGTCGTAGGCGTTCGCGATGATCTCGAGCGGCGACTCGCGGATGCGCTCCGGCTCGGCCTCGACCGGCATGGTGAACGGGTGGTGGGCGGCGATCGGCGTGCCGCTCCCCGCATCCGCCTGGAAGAGCGGAAAATCGACCACCCAGAGCCAGCGGTGCGCACCCTCCTCCAGCGCCCCCAGCCGGGCGGCGGCCTCCCGGCGGAGGGCGTCGAGCGCCCTTCCCGTCTCCGGGTCGGGTCCCGCCACCATAAGGAGAAGATCTCCCTCTTCCATGCCGTGCTCGGAGTGGAGGGCGCCGCCGACCTCCCCACCGACGTACTTGGCGAGCGGCCCGGACCAGCCTTCCGCACGGGCCTTCAGCCACATCGCGCCCTTCGCGCCGACCTCCCTCGCCAGCTCGTCGAGCGTCGCAATCGCGCCACGCGACAGGGCCGCGCCCCCCCGAGCCACGAAGCCGCGGACGCGCCCTCCCTCCTCCACGGTCCGGTCGAAGATCCCGAAGCCGATCCCGCTCAGTAGCCCGGTGAGATCGACCAGCTTCCAGGGAATCCGCAGATCCGGCTTGTCGGTCCCGTAGCGCTCCAGCGCTTCCCCGTAGGAGAGGCGCGGAAACGGCACTTCGAGCTCGACACCGGCCGCCCGGCTCCACATGCGCTTCAGCATGCGCTCACACACGCCGAGCACGTCGTCCACATCGACAAACGCCATCTCCACATCGATCTGCGTGAACTCGGGCTGGCGATCGGCACGCAGGTCCTCGTCGCGGAGACAGCGGGCCAGCTGGAAGTATCGGTCGTAGCCGGCGACCATCAGGAGCTGCTTGTAAAGCTGAGGTGACTGAGGGAGCGCGTAAAACTCGCCCGGGTTGACACGGCTCGGAACCAGATAGTCCCTCGCCCCCTCCGGCGTCCGCCGGGTCAGCAGCGGCGTCTCCACCTCGATGAAGCCCTCCTCCGAGAGAGCCTCGCGCGCGGCCGCAACAGCCGCGTGCCGCACCTCGAAGTTGTGAATCATCTCCGGGCGGCGAAGGTCGAGCACCCGATGCCGAAGGCGCAGCTCCTCGGACGGCAGTGTGTCCTCCGTGAGTCCGGCGACCAGGATCGGCAGCGGGGCGGAGCGCGAGATGACGTTCAACCGGTCCACGTGCACCTCCACGCCGCCGGTCGGAAGATCCGGGTTCAGAGCCTCCGGGGGCCGCCGCAAGACCTCGCCCTCGACCTGGATCACATCTTCCGAGCCGAGCTCGCGCGCCTGGGCGAGCGTCTCCGTCGCGCACCAATCCGAGCCGAAGGCGAGCTGGACCCGCCCCGCCCGATCGCGAAGGTCGATGAAAAGCACGCCGCCCAGATCCCGGACGCGATGCACCCAGCCGGCCAGCCGAACCCGGCGGTCCAGCCACAGCTCGGAGAGCTCTCCGCACCTCGCGTCCCGCCAGGCGGTCGCGAGAGCATCGTCGGGGCCTACGCCCGGCCCGCTCCGCTCTTCCATCTCCTCCTCCACGTCGCCGCATACAGGGCATACGCCGTCACCAACCCCGCCACGTCGGCCAGCCAGTCGGCCATGTCAGGGGCTCGCCTCGGCACCCATCTCTGGAGCAGCTCGTCGAGGCCCGCGAAGACAATTCCTGCCGCGATCAGCGCGGCCGCCGCTAACGCGGTACGGAGCCCGGAGATACGAGCCGCCCGGGCGAGCGTCCACCCGAGTCCGAAGTACATGCCGAAATGTACGAGCTTATCGAGCTGCGAGCCCGAGGCACCGACCAGGCGGGGAAGCTGGAAGCCCGTGAGGGCGAGGATCACGATGACCCAGGCGCCCACCGGCCACCACGCGGCGGCACTCTGCTTCACCGACCCTCAACGGATCGCGGTGACACGGACACCTCTCTCGTCGCGGTCTCGAGGGGAGAGCCCGCCGAAACGGCCCTCGTCCGGACCGGGCCGGCTCTCAGGAACGGATGGCACGACCGTACGTACAACGCGCCGCAGTATATTCCCGGCCTTTTGGACCAGCAAGCGACTTGCTGGCAGGGTCGAGCGCACCCGTCGAGACCACATGGGAAGATGAAGGACGAGCTTCTGGGACTCCGGCCGGACGACTTCTCCCGCCGCGTTCGGGCCTTCATGGAGCGCCGCGGAGAGCCGGCGTACCGGGTCGACCAGCTTCGCGATTGGGTGTTCAAGAGCAAGGCGCGCCGCTTCGAGGAAGCCACGACGCTTTCCACGCCTCTTCGCGCCGAGCTCGCCGAGCACTTCTCGCTCACGCCGCTCGAACCCGCCCACGTCGCGCGCTCGGCGGACGGCACGGTCAAGCACCTCTGGGGCCTTGAGGATGGAGAGCAGGTCGAGTCGGTCCTGATCCCGACAGCCGGTCGCCTCACGCTCTGCCTCTCGTCGCAGGCCGGCTGCGCGCTCGGCTGCCTGTTCTGCGCCACCGGCCACTTCGGCTTCCGCCGCCAGCTCCGGCCCGGGGAAATCGTCGCCCAGTACCGGGAGGCATCCCGCTTCGCGCAGGCCGAGTGGGGCCGGCCTGTCAGCCATGTCGTCTACATGGGCATGGGGGAGCCGCTCGCCAACCTGAACGCCGTGCACACCTCGCTGGATGTCCTCCACGAGGGGTTCGGGCTGGGTTCGCGGCGGATCACCGTCTCCACCGTGGGCCTCGTTCCCGGCATCCGCGAGCTGGCCCGCCGGCCCGAACAGTTCGGCCTCGCCGTCTCCCTGCACTCACCCGATCACGAGCTGAGGGCGCGCCTGATGCCCGTGGAAAAGCGGTATCCTCTGCCGGTTCTCTTCGAGGCTCTTCGGGAGTACGCGCGAGTGCGGGGACGCCGTATCACGTTCGAATACACGCTCATAGATGGGGTGAACGATCATCCGGAGCTGGCCCGGCAGCTCGCGGACCTCGTGCGGGGCCTCTCCTGTTTCGTGAACCTGATCCCGCTCAACCCGATCCCGTTCGTGGACTGGCAGCCCAGCCCACCACACCGCGTAGCGGCTTTCGCGGGAAGGCTCCGAAAGGATGGCGTGGAGACGGCGGTGCGGACGCCCCGCGGCCGCGACATCGCCGCCGCGTGCGGGCAGCTGAGGCTTTCAGCCGGCAGCTAGCGCCCCGAAGCGGAGTCGGGGACGAGGTGCAGGCGCTCGCGCCAGTCACGTCCGAGGATGATCGTGGCGTCCAGGTGGAGCGTCACGTCGGGATCGACGTCGAGCGCATCGACGCCCAGCCAGCGGGCCACCGAATCCGCCAGCAGGCGGCTCCCGACCCGGTCGATGACCTTCGTGCGAGGGTTGTCGAAGCTCCCGGCGTTCCCGAAGTAGACGACGTCGAATCCACCACTCCGGAGGATCTCGGCGGCCTGCTGCGCGACGCCCTTCTCGCCCGTGCCGTTCAGCACTTCGACCCGTGCGTAGGCTTCGGCCTCGGGCGGCAGCTCCAGCTGGCTGCTGAACGGATCCTCCTCCGGATCGACGGGCTCGCGGGACGCGCGCCATCCCCACCAGGCGGACCCCAGCAGCACAGCGACGATCAGCACCGCACCGAGGATCGCCAAGCGCGGCGGTCCGGCGCGGCGGCGAGCCCCTCGGCGGCGGCTCACGAGGCCCCCGGTCGCGGGCTCACGAGGCTCCGGCATCCCAAGCTCACGAGGCCCCCGCGTCGCGGACGACGCGATTCCAGAACCCGAGAGTCTCCACCAGCACGGTCGTCCGGCGCCGGACGAGGTGCTCGATCCGAAGTCCGATCACCTCCATCAGGACCTCCAGGCGCTCTCGCGGGAGGCGCTCGCGCAGCCGGGTCCGGTCGTCATCCAGAAAGTGGCGCCCGGGATCCAGGAAGTCCGCGAGGTAGAGGAACTCTCCCATCTCATCCAGCTCGGGGTGTCCGGTCGTGTGATAGGCGACGGCGTGCAGAAGGGATCGGTCGTCCACCCCATCGTTGCGGAGCCGAAAGGCGCAGGCCGGACCGTGGAGCAGCCGGCGAGGCCACGCCCGGGCCGTCGCCTCCGGGAAAACGGCGCCCGCGTCCAGCTCCGCAGAATCAACGTCGCGCAGCGCATCGTGATAGGTGGCGGCCGCCTTCCATCGGGTGAGATCCCGCGGCGATACGCCGAGCGATCGGCCCCACGTCTCCATGAGGCCGCGCACGCGTCGGATGTGCGCTTGCCGCGCCGGGGTGCAGCGTGCCCAGTCCGGAAGCCAGTCGTCGGACCCGGCACGATCGATGAGGGGATGAAGCGGGCTCGTCAGACCGCCGTGCCGGACCGTAGCTCGGGCAGGAGGCGGTTTCGGTCGTCAACCCTCACGACCGTCGGCACGTGACCCGCCAGTTCCTCCTCCTCGTATTCCGCGTAGCTGACGATGATCACCCGGTCCCCGGGTTGGCCGAGTCGGGCGGCGGGCCCGTTGAGTTGGATCTGACCGCTCCCAGGCGGCGCCTCGATCACATACGTCTCCAGTCGCGCGCCCGTGGAGAGGTTGAGCACGTGGACCTTTTCGTACCGGGCGAGGTTCGCCGCGTCCATCAGATCCCGATCGACCCCTATCGACCCCTCGTACTCCAGGTGCGCACCCGTGAGCACTGCACGGTGGATCTTGGACTTGAAGAGCGTTCTACGCATTCATTCCTCCGAGTCGTCCAGCGAGCACGAGCCCGCCAGCGGCGCGTTGTCGATCAGCCTCGTCGAACCCACGTGGCCGGCGATGACGCAGATGCCGCTCGGACCGGCTTCCAAGGCCGGCGAGAGATCATCAGCGTCGACGATCTCCGCGTACTCCACCCGCACGCCAGCCTCCTGCATCACGCTCCGGGCCTTCTCGCCGAGCACCCTGCCGGAGCGCTCGCCCGCCCGAAACGCCGCCCGCACCACCATCAGGGCGCCGGAAAGGGCGCGTGCCGCCGGCCGATCCTCCGCGGTCAGGTACTCGTTGCGGGAGCTCATCGCCACCCCGTCGGACTCGCGCACGATCGGCGCCGTTTCTATGCGAACCGGCAGTTGGAGTTCCCGAGCCATCCGCCGGATCAGTACCGCCTGCTGATAGTCCTTCCGGCCGAACACCGCCACATCGGGCTGCACGATCTCGAACAGCTTCAGCACCACCGTGAGGACACCCCGAAAGTGCGTCGGACGGCTGAGCCCGCACAACCGCCTCGCCATCTCCTCGGGGGGCTCCACCCAGGTCGTCTGCGGCTCGGGATATATCTCCGCGTCCGAGGGGGTAAAGACGACATCGACGCCGCGGGCGGCGGCCAGCTCCAGGTCCCGCTCCAGATCACGAGGGTACTCGTCCAGATCCTCTCCGGCGCCGAACTGCGCGGGATTCACGTAGATGGAGAGAACGACCTCGTCCGCGTGGCGGCGCGCCACGTCGACCAGGCTCAGATGACCCTCGTGGAGGGCGCCCATCGTCGGCACGAAGGACACGGTGCGGCCCGCCCTCCTCGCTCGCTCGCGAGCCTCTCGCATCTCCCCGATCCCCCGCACGACGGCGCACCGCGAGCTCACGCCTCGTAGCTCTCGTCCTCTGAAGGGTAGTCCCCGTTTCTCACGGCCTCGACGTATTCCTTCACACCGCTCCGGGCGGCGTCACCCAACCGGGCGAAGCGCCGGAGAAATCTGGGGTTGAATGCCGGGTTCAGGCCGAGCATGTCCGGGAGCACCAGCACCTGACCGTCGCACTCGGGACCCGCTCCGATCCCGACCGTGGGGATACCGACCGCGCGGGTGACCTCCCCGGCGAGCGGTACGGGAATCATCTCCAGAACCATGCTGAAGCAGCCCGCGTCCTCGAGCGCGCACGCCTCTCGGAGCAACCGATCCGCCTCATCGGGGTCTCTTCCCTGGAGCGAATAGCCGCCGAGCTGGTGGACCGACTGGGGAGTGAGGCCCAGGTGACCCATGACCGGTATACCGGCGCCGACCAGGGCGCGTACGCGGTCCAGGGTGGCGTCGTCGCCGCCTTCCACCTTCACCGCCTCCGCGCCCGTCTCCTTCATCACCCTGCCGGCGTTTCGTAACGCATCCTCGTTGCTGACCTGGTAGGTCATGAACGGCATGTCCACGACCAGCAGGGGACCGTGAAGCCCGCGCCGGACCGCCGCGGCGTGGTGGATGATGTCGTCCAGGGTGACGGGGAGGGTCGAGTCGTACCCGAGGACGACGTGACCCAGCGAGTCGCCCACCAGGACGGCATCGACGCCGGCTTCCGTGAGGATCCTCGCGAAGAGGTAGTCGTAGCACGTGAGCATCGCGATCTTCTCGCCACGCTCCTTCATGGCCGTGAAGTCGCCCGTGGTGACCGGCTTGGGCTTTTGGGCGTCCGAATCGGCCAAGAGAAGATCTCCGTTAAGGTGTGAGAGTCGCTGTTAGCGGCGTGGGGCCTTCCGGGGCTTGAGTCCCGCAAGCCTCGCGTCCCGCAGGGCGATCACCCAAACATACCGGTTTGAGACCGGCTCTCCAACGAACCGGCACGAGCAGCCCGGAGGATCATGGCCGTTCGATACGACTCACTGCTGGCAGCCGCGCTGGCTGGCGAGATCGAAGCTCGCTTCGCGGGAGAGCCGGTCACCGCCCTCGGGCTGTGCCCGGAGTCCTGGACGCTCGCGCTACCGTTCGCGACAGGGGGAACGCTCTGGTGCTTCCTTCATCCCGAGGCCGGCCAGATCCTCCTGAGCAGCGGCGCCCCGGAGGCCCTGCCCCCGGGCCTGCCGGTCCGCCCGGGACGGGCCCGCAGGAGCGGCGTGATCCGGGTGGGCGAATGGCGCTGGTTTCCGTTCCGCCGCCTGATCCTTCTCGAGGCACGAGCCCTCCCCGACGAGCGCGTGCTGGCCCTCACGCTCGCCTCCGAGGGTGGCCCTCCCCGATACACGCTCCTGCTCGAGCTCCCACGGAATCGACGAAACGCCCTCCTCCTCGAGCCGGCGGCCGGGACGACTCCCGGCTCCGTAGTCCCGGCCGGCGACACGCGCGTGGAAGGCGAGACGACGGAGTGGCGCATCCGGGCCGTCCTCCGGGAGCGGCCGGGCCAAGCGGGAAGAGGCGATCCGTACCGGCTCCCCGCCGGCCGCCGCCGGGGAGTCCGGGAGCCCGTGCCGGCGGATGAGTGGACCTCCGTGCTGGCCGGGCTCCCGCCGTCCGAGCGGCGGGAGCCCGCCCTTCGCCACGTCGCGTACCTGAGCCCGCTGAACGTTGAGCACGTGTTGGCGGCGGGGGACATCGACGCCCAGTACCGGCGCTATCTGGAGCTCCGGAGCCACCGGACGGAGCGATGGCTCCTCGGGCGGGCGTGGGGTCTCCAGCCGTACGTCTCCCGCCTCGGAGACCCGGACGCAGTCGGGATCCCGTCGATCCTGGACGGCATGGAGCGCTCAGCCGAAGACGAGGGCGTCCGGAGACGCTTCGAGTGCCGCGGCCCCCCGGCCCAGGACGCGGACGGGACGCACGTGACCGTCGCGCACCTGGCGGGAGCGGAAGCGGCGGCCGCCGCACAGATCGTGAGGGCCCTCGGGCGGCGGCGGAAGCGGCTCGCCCGCCGGCTGTCGTCCCTCCGCTCCGAGTTGGAGCAGGGAGAGCCGCCCGAACGCCTTCGCGAGGCGGGCCACCTCCTGCTGGCCCGGCTCCGGGAGGTGCCTCGGGGCGTGGCCAAGGTCGAGCTTCCCGGCTTCGAGGGCGGATCCAGGACGATCGATCTTGACCCGCGGCTCGCTCCGGCCCAGAACGCGGAACGCTACTACGAGGCCGCCGCCCGCCGGCAGCGAGCTCTGGAGAAGCTGCCCGCCCTGATCGCCAGCGCCGAGCGAGAGCTTCGCGAAGTGGAGGCCGCTCTCGACCGGTTGGCAGAAACAGGAGAGGTGAGCGAGACCATTCGTCAGCTCGCCGGGATCCGGCCTGAGGCGATGCGTGAGGGAGCGGCCGGCATCCGGGCGCGCCTTCCGTATCACCGATTCGTCTCCTCTGGAGGTCTCGAGATCCGCGTGGGTCGAAGCTCGAAGGAGAACGACCGGCTCACCTTCCAGCACTCGGCTCCCGACGACGTCTGGCTCCACGCGCAGAGCGTGCCGGGCGCGCACGTGGTGCTCCGCTGGAGCCGTCGCGACCAGGCCCCGCCGGAGCGGGACCTGCGGGAGGCGGCGGTCATCGCGGCGCTACACAGCGATTCCCGACACAGCGGTGTGGTCGCCGTGGACTGGACGAGACGCAAGCACGTCCGGAAGCCCCGCAAGGCACCGCCGGGCAGCGTCGCACCGGAGCGAGTGAAGACGCTCTTCGTCGAGACCGACAGCTCGCTTCTAGAGCGCCTCCGCCCCGAGCCATAGCAGCCGTCGCTTGCGTTTCGGTACCTCTTCGGGTACCTTCCTTTCGGTGTACGTTCGGTGTCGCGCATGCGCGGGGCATCGGGGACCCCGGCACATAAGGCAATCGGAGGCGGACGGTGGCCCTGACGAGGCGCCAGAAACAGATCCTCGACTTCATCGAGAGCTTCCTCGAGGAGAACGGCTACTCGCCGAGCTTCGAGGAGATCGCGGGACGCTTCGGCTTTCGCTCGCTCGCGACCGTGCACGAGCACCTCTCGAACCTCGAGGCGAAGGGTTATATCCGGAAGAGCTACAACGAGAGCCGCTCGATAGAGCTGACCCGAACCGAGTATCGGCTCGGGGCGATGGAGGTTCCGCTCCTCGGAACGGTCGCGGCGGGCGAGCCGATCGAGGCTGTCCAGGAGCGTGAAGTGCTCGCGGTGCCGGAGAGCATGGTCGCCGCCCGTGGAGAGCATTACGTGCTCCGGGTGCGCGGCAACTCCATGATCGACGAGCAGATCCGCGACGGCGACTACGTCGTGGTTCAGGCGCGAGAGACCGCGCAAAACGGCGAGACGGTCATCGCGCTCGTCGACGGGGAGAACGCGACCGTGAAGAAGTACTATCGGGACGGCGGCGGGAAAGTGCGCCTCCAGCCCGCCAATCCCGAGGTCTCCCCCCTG
>DAOVWI010000159.1 GCA_030636765.1 Gemmatimonadales bacterium | reverse complement strand
GTACTCGTCGTTGCGGCGCACGGGAATGAGGAGCTCGAGAAGAGGCCGGCCGTACTGGAGGGCTATGGAGAGGGATTGGACGACGGCCCTTGCCACGGCCAGCGAGATGAGTCCCCGATTCTCCGCCTGGTCGAGCAGGTGGTCGATCGCCTGCGTCTCTTCCTCGAGCTCCGGTCCCGCGGCCGGCTCCTCCGCTTCATCCTCCAGCTTCCTGAGGCGCTCCCTCTCCCCGACGGCGAGCGTCCCGACCCGCGCATGGGGGAGGTCGATGCGGGCCGATCCCTCGGCCGGGGAGGACGTCGGATCGAGCAACTCGACGAGGGATGCGAGGAGGCGGTCGAACTCCTCCCGGTCGATGCCCTGGGCAACCTCGATGCGCTGCGCGCCCGCGTCGGCCAGCATCTGCGACCAATGCCATTCGCGCAGCTCGCGGAGCCGCCGGTTGGCGAAGATGACCTCGCTCTCGAGGAAGGAGTATCGTGGTGCCGGGAACGCCTCGAGCAACGCGAGCAGTGACCGGAAGGCCCCATCCGCGGCCGACCGGAAGGCGGGATGCCGGTCGCCGTACAAGGCGGCCGCCGAGAGCGCCTGACCGAGGGAGATCAGGAAGTCGGTTTCCGGAATCATTCGGCCCGCTCGCCGGACGCGGCTGCGCGGATGGCTGCGTCGGGCGACTCCGCGGCGAGCTCCAGCAGGTCGCGAGCCCTCGGAAGGTGCCGGAATCCGGCGCGAACGCAGGCCAGAGCTTCCAGCACCACGGGACTCGCCGGTGCGATCTTCCTCCGGAGAGGCCAACGCCTCCGCGTAGAGCTTCTTAGGAGAGCGCCGAGCGCCGATTCCGTCCTGCAGCCCGAGAGGGCACGTACCGCGCGCACGCGGAGCTGGATCGGCAGCTGCTGGTTCGCCACGTGCCGCCGGAGGAGCGGTTCGGCCGACGGCGGACCTGCATCGGCCGCCGCCGTGAGACCGATGGCGAGCAGGCGCGGATCCGACTCGCCCAGCGAGGCCTCGATCGCCGCCTCGACGTCGCGTCCATGGTGGACCGCCAGCCGGTATGCCTCCGCTCGGACGGCCGCGTCGGGATCGGCGAAGAAGGGGGTGATGGCAAAGCCCTTCGGGCAAATACCGAGCTCGTTGAACGTGGCGAGCAGGTGCCTGGATGCGTCGGGCTGGGCCGAGTCGAGCCGTGCCACGATCGCTCCCGCGATGACGGGCCCGAGCCGGACGAGCCGGGCCACGATCTGGTCGCGTATCGCCGGCGCCTGAGCTCGTTGGAGCGCGTCCAGCAGGGGTTCGGCGGCGCCCAGCCCCACTCGCGAGATCAGACGGTCCGCCGTCTCAAAATTCGGCCGCTCGTCTTCCAACACCTTCTCGAGGGTTTCCCGGCTCGCGACCTCCCTCCACATCACCTCCGCGACGCGGCTCCTTTCCGAGGCCGCTTCCAGGAGACTGAGGAGCTCGTCCAGGTTCTTGCCGTGGAGGTCGCGAAGGGCGAGGGCGACCATCCCGCCCATCATCTCCAGCTCGAGGCCCATCATCACGATACGGTCGGAGAAGAACGGGCGCTCCCCATCCGCCGGCGCGTCGATCGTCTCGGTGGCCATCTGTCCGAGAGCTCCGCTGTAGGCAGCGGGTCTGGGATCCTCGAGCTGCCATTCGCCGACCAGCTCGTGCACCACGTCGCGCAGAGCGTCATCGGAACCAGGCCGGGATGTGATCTGGGCGGTTTCGGCGTAGAAGGCGAGCTTGGCCAGAAGCCGAACGAGCCACGGCCCGATCGGGCGCGCGTCGTCGCTCGAGGCGGCTTCCACGAGCTCGACGACGGCTTTCGGACTCAGCTCGGAGACGGAGCCCCTGATGAGCTTGGCGGCGAACGCGGCGTCCTCGGAATCGAGCAGTCGCCTGAGATCTTCCGGTGATATGTTTCCTAGGGCTCCGGCCAGGCGAGCGGACGTCTCTGGGTCCGCCGGAGAGGTCGTGCCCAGCTCGCCGGCCAGCGTGACCAGCTCCGGCGAGAGCTCGACGTCGGCCAGGACCGCGGCTGCTTCCTCCACGGGGCCCGGCGCGGTCACCGACGGTTCCACCCGACGGGCTTCCTTCCGCACTTCCGGCGCCTTCTCGGCCTGCTCCTCCTCCTCCTCCTCCTCGCGCTCTCCGAGCCTGAGCGCCTCGTACTCCACGGGCTCGATCCGAATGTGCGCCCACGTCGGCAGTTTGTCCGGGGGCTCGAGGCCGATCGGCCTCCCACGGCGCTCCACGTCCACGGCCAGCTCGGCCAGCAGCAGGCCGAATTCATCCGGCGTGGCTCCACGGGTGAAGTGGAGGGCGGCGATCTGATGGTTGTGCAGGCGCGCGGCGAGCGAGTCGAGAAGGGCTCGGCCCGACTTCAGCTCCTCGCCTTCGATGATCAGGCGGTCCCTGGTTGCGCCGACAGTGATCGATGGCCGCTCCGCCGTCGCCTGTTCCAGCCGGGCGGCAAGGTCGCTGGTGACGGTTCGGAGCGCCGGATGGGCGGACGGGTACATGGCGTGCTTCTGGACCGCCACGGCCAGCTCATTGAGAAAGGCTCTTACGTCAGGCATCGATTGGGCGGTTGCCGGGGACGGACGCGCCTCCGGCTGCGTGGCCGGCACTTCATCGGCGGCCTTCAAGGAAAACGGCCGCCAGAAAATGCGGCCCACGTGGCGAGGCGGCAAGCACGGGGTCCCACCGGGTAGTGCCGTCGAAGGCGATCACGGTGGTCCCGAAACACGGCGCCCGGTCGGGGTGTTTTACCTGTTTCACCACTACGGCGAGGAACGAGACGGAACTGCGGCCAAGAACGAGACGGATTCGATGATCCCTGGGGGACATGACCGCTTGCTCTGCATGAGGCGCGTGTCGAGCGCCGTTGCGGCGTGCCTCGCCCTGGCGGTTTCCTCGTGCGGCGCTCCCCCCAGCGAGCGAGCGACCGGGCCGGTCGCGGTGGACGTGGAATCCTCTCTCGCGAGCGGCACGGAGACGTTCGATCACTCCGTGTGGGATCATCTCCTGGCCGAGGGCACCCGGGATGGGCTCGTCGATTACCCGTACTTCCAGGGTCACAGGAGGGAGCTGGAATCGTACCTGGAGGCGGTAGCGGGCGCCGATGCTGCCGCCCTCGCCCCGGCCCACCTGAAGGCGCTGCTGATCAACGCGTACAATGCGCTGACGCTGCGTTCCATCCTGGAACACCCGGAGGTGTCCTCCATCCGCCAGATCGACGGCGTGTGGACGAAGAAGCGCCACCGGGTCGCCGGTCACCAGCTCACCCTCGACGAGATCGAGCACAACCTGCTCCGGCCGTTCTTCCGCGATCCCCGGATTCACTTCGCGGTCAACTGTGCCTCGATGTCCTGCGCCCCTCTTCCGGCGTGGGCCTTCGAGGGGGACGCGCTCCACGCGCAGCTGGAGGAGCGGGCCCGGCTCTTTCTCTCGGACCCGCGGAACGTGCGGTTCGAGAACGGTGAGCTCGCACTCTCCCGGTACTTCGAGTGGTACGGGGAGGATTTCACGGAAGAAGCGTGGTCCCCTCACGCCGAGAGCGTCCCACTCTTCGTGGCGAGCTACGCCACCTCGGACGTGTCCGAACGCATCCTGGCCGGCGACATGGAGGGGATCCGGTTTCTGGACTACAACTGGTCCCTGAACGCCTTTCGGCCGCCCGAGCCGTCGGAAGCCGGCGCTTCGAGCTCGGGCCCGGCGGCCTTCGTGGACTGGCTGCGCCGGTCGGTGGGGCGCTTCGGCATGGCCGCTCCGCTCGTGTACGGGCTGGCGTACGTCGTGGGCGTGATCCTGTTCGTGCCGGGCGCCCCGATCACGATCGGGGCCGGGATCGCGTTCGGGCTCGGAGTGGGAACCCTGCTCGTCTCTCTCGCCTCCACGACCGGCGCGGCCCTCGCGTTCCTCCTCGCCCGGTACTTCCTGCGCGGGCGGGTGGAGCGCTGGGCCGAGGGGCACGCGCGCTTCGCGGCCGTGGACCGCGCCGTGGAGGCAAAGGGGTGGAAGGTCGTCGCTCTCACCCGGCTCTCGCCCGCCTTTCCGTTCAACGTCCAGAACTACCTCTACGGCGTCACGGGGGTGCGCTTCGTGGAGTACGCTCTCGCCTCGTGGGTGGCCATGTTGCCCGGAACGCTGCTTTACGTGTCGCTCGGCGCGACAGGGGTTGAACTGGCGTCAGCCGCGTCCGGGACCGTGGGCTGGGGAGCGACGGCGCTGCGGGTGCTCGGCCTGGTCGCGACGGCCGGTGTCGTCGTGCTCGTCACGGCGGCGGCCCGGCGGGAACTGAGGGCCGTGACACGTAGGTACCGCGATTCGGCGGAACCGGCCGGTACTTGAGACGAGCGCTCCGAGTAGACCTCGAGCAGGGTTTCTCAGCGGCCTGCTACATGGAGGACCTCAGCGTCGCTCATTCGGGCGAGGTCGTACACCCGCCCGCCGACAGCTCCCGCTTCCAGCCACCGGCGAACGATCAGGCTCGCGACCATCTCGCCGGGTTCGAGCACCGTGTCCATCCGAAGCTCCCGGACCCGAACGGCGTAGCACGCATCGGTGAGCGCGTTCGTCCATCGTTCGCCCCTTCGGCTCGTCTCCCGCATCGGGAGCGCCTTTCCCAGAGCGACCGGCAGGAGAACCCGCCGCTCCGGAAGGTGGTGCGGTAGGATCACGAGGTAAGATGCCCGCTCGGACGGCCGTTCGAGCGCCCAGCGGAATCCCTCCAGCTCATCCAGCCACTCCAGGCGGCGTTGAGCCGCCGCACGGTCGCAGGCAGCGGACTCGCGATCGCGCTCGGTCACGAGCTGGTCTCG
>DAOVWI010000063.1 GCA_030636765.1 Gemmatimonadales bacterium | reverse complement strand
CGTCGCCATCATTCACGGCATCCGCCAATCGCTGAACGAGAGCCAGTCGAATCGGCCGCTGAGGAAACGAAAGAAGCGAGAACAAATAAAAGTAAACGCCGAGAACAGCAATCCCCTCGGGCCCGAGCCGGGGCGCGACCAGGACGGGATTAAAAAGATAACTGATCACCATCGCGGCCAGAGTGGCCGCGGTCACCAGAAACGTCTCGGGGAAGTGCGCCGGCTCCTCGTCGTGATGGGCCCGGATCGCGTTCAGAACCGGATCCTTCTCTCCGCATCGCTTGCAGATCTCGTAGCCCAGCTCGACGTGGCTCCCCTCGTGCTCGTGAGTCAGCGACTTGCCGATGTCGTGGAGGAGTCCCATGCGCTTCACCATCTCCACGTCCAGCCCTAGCTCCGCCGCCATGTTCGCGCCGATGAGAGCCACCTCCCGCGCGTGCTGCAGCTGGTTCTGGCCGTAGCTCGTGCGATACCTGAGGATCCCCACGCGCTCGATCAGCTCCGGGTGCAGATCGTGGATGCCTAGCTCGTAGAGCACTTCCTCGGCCGCCTCGCTCATCGACGTCTGCACGTCCTCTCGCGCCTTGTCGACGACCTCCTCGATGCGGCCTGGATGGATGCGGCCGTCCGCGACCAGCCGCTCCATGGCAAGCCGGGCGGTCTCGCGGCGGATCGGGTCAAAGCTGGAGAGAATGACCGCTTCGGGGGTGTCGTCCACGACGACGTCGACGCCCGTGATCGCCTCGAACGAGCGGATGTTCCGGCCTTCCCGCCCGATGATCCGGCCCTTCATGTCCTCGTTCGGGAGAGCGACTACGGCTACCGTGGTCTCGGAGGAGTGGTCGACGGCCAGCTTCTCGATGGCCATGGAGATGATCCGCTTGGCCTCTCGCTCCGCCTCTCGCCGAGCCCTCTCGTTGAGCTCTCGGACGCGCCGTGCCGTCTCCGCACGAGCCTCGTCCTCGATCCGGCTGACGAGCTGCTTCCGGGCGTCCTCCCGAGTCATGCCGGAGAGCCTTTCCAGCTGCTCCTCCAACTGTCGCGAGCGGGTCTCCAGCTCCTTCCTGGCGCGGCCCTGGCCCTCGACCGCCTCCTGCAGCTCCTCCGCCCGTTTCTCCTGGCGCTCCCCTCGCTGGTCGAGCAGGGAGAGCTTACGATCGAGCAGCTCCTCCCGCTCGAGCAGCCGCTTCTCGAAGCGTTCCAGCTCGGCTCGGCGACCCTCGGCCTCCTTCTCCCACTCAGTCTTGAGCCGGTACGCCTCCTCCTTTCCGGCGAGCTCGGCGGCCTTTCGTAGGTTGGCGGCCTCTCGCTCCGCCTCCCCGACGACGCGTTCGCGCTCGCTGGAGAGATCGGCGCGCCCGCGTACGAGGCGGCGGCGCTCCAGCAGGCGGCCCGCCGCGAGGCCGAGCACCAACGCGGCCGCCGTGATGCCGATCAGGATCTCAATTCCCATCCGGTACCGCCCATCTCCATCTATGGTCAACGGCGGCGACGCGTCGTCCCGCCAGACAGAAAAGAAAAAGGCCGGCGACAATACTCACGCCGGCCGGATCCGAGATGCACTTCGGGCGATGCGTCGCTTCGCGACGAATCGCCGCATCTATCTAGAAGATCAAGTGTTCTCTAACGCCCGGCAGCATGCTTCTGGCACGATTCAAGTTGGCCCGCCGCCGTTTCCCTCGCAAGCTGGAGGCGCTCACGCCTTGTCTGACAGCGTCATCTCGATCCTTCGGCTCAGATCGGACAACCGCTCGCCCACGGCCGTCTCCAGCTCCTCCTTTTCCGCTTCCGCCCGGAAGAGGCGGTCGGTGATCTGCATGGCAGCCAGGATGGCGGCCTTGTGCGGCTCCGAGACATGTCCGCGAACGTGAGCCTCCTGGATGGCCGAGTCCACGTAGCGGGCACAGCGCTCCGTATACGCCTGGCCCATCTCCGAGCGGATCAGGTAATCCTCGCCGAAGATGCTGACACGCACCGCCTTTCGCTGATCCGCGCTTCCCTCTTGCTCGCTCATCGGCCTTCATCCTCCAACAGCATGAGGCGGCTTCGTATGCGCTCGGCCCGAGCGCGTCCCTCGTCGACCGCGGCACGCAGGCGCCGGTTTTCCTCGGCCAGCTCCTCGAGGCGCGTCTGCAGCTCGGTGGGCGCCATCGCTTCGACGTCCGTGTCCCGGAGCGCTTCCGCGAGCTTTCGATGGTTCTCCTCGGCCTGGAGGGCCCGATTCCGCATGCCCTCGAATCCGGCCAGGAGGGTCTCCACCGCCGCTTCCATCCGCGTGAGCTCCCGACTCACATCCCCTGCCACCCCCACGGCGGCACCGTTCTCCACAGCCGCCTCGGCGGCCGGCTCAGGAACTTCTGATGCGGGCATCGGCCTTCTCCTCCAGCGCGGTCATGATTGCCTTCATCCCGGCATCCACCTCCTCGTCGGTGAGCGTCCGGTCCGGAGCGCGAAAACGAAACCGCCAGGCCAGGCTTCGGCTCGCGGCCGGGATCTCGTCGCCCTCGTAAAGGTCAAAGAGTCGGACGGCTTCGAGGAACGGCGGAGCGCCGTCACGGATCACCCCCTCGATCTCCGCTACCGTCCTCTCGAGCGGGAAGATCGCTGCCAGGTCGCGGTTCACCTGCGGATATGGAGAGATCGGCACGTACCGCGAAGTCGCTCCCGTCACCACGTCCGCCAGCCTGAACTCGGCCGCCCAGGAAGGCGCCATCCCGGCGGGACCGTCCACCGCTTCGGCCACGATTCGGCCCGCCAGGCCCGCGACTCGCGTCTCCTTCCGAAACTGGAACACCTCGCCATCGAACCAGCGTGCGGCGGCCTCCAAACGGGCCGAAGCGAGCTCTTCCTCGTTCCGAGAGCCCAACGGCTCAACGGTCGCCCCCAGCAGCTCCGACCCCAGATCCTCCACCAACCCCTTCAGGTCCCACACGTCGATGTCCGCCGCCTCGATTGACCAGTGCTCGAGCTCCCGCCGGCCCGCCATGACGAACGCCACTCGCAATTCCTCGAACGGAACGCCCTCGGCGGCCCGCAAGCGAAAGACGGTGCCGATCTCGAACAGCCGGACGTCCCGGCGTCCGCGAGCCAGATTGTACTCCAGCCGGTCGAGCAGGCCTGAGACGAGATCGGTCCGAAGACGGCTCTCCGCGGACGAGATCGGGTTTCGCAGCGTCACGGCGTCCGGGCCGGCGCGAGCCTCCGAGGCGAAGCTGGCGCTCCGCACCTCCTGAAAGCCTCGGCCGACCATCAGCCGGCGAACTCGATCCGCCTGGGACCACGCCGGATCGTCCGCCACCGAGCTCACGCGGAAGGCGCGCGCCTCATCCCCGAACGCGTTGTAGCCGTGACGGCGGGCCACCTCCTCGATGAGGTCGATCTCGTGCGTCACGTCGCCGCGCCACCCCGGAACCATGAGTCGAAGCGGCCGCTCCCCGTCTCCATCCGCCTCCCCCCCAACGTCTCCCTCCGGGGGCTCGAACCCGAGCGGAACGAGGATCCGCGCCAGCTCGGCGCGCTCGAACCATCGCCCGAGCACCCGCTGCACGCGCGTCGGTCGGAGGGCCACGACGGGGCGCTCGCCCGGGAGGTGGCCGGCCCGGATCGCCGACCCCTCGGCCTCGCCGCCCCCGAGTGCCGTGATGAGCCGGGCGCACCGCGTGACGGCCGCCTCGAGGCCCGTCGCGTCCACGCCGCGCTCGAAGCGATACGACGCGTCCGTGGCCAGGCCGGTGTGGCGCGCGGTGCGGCGAGTATGCAGCGGGTCGAAGACCGCGCACTCGAGGAAGACATCCGTGGTCTCGAGGCTCACCTCCGTGTCCTCGCCGCCCATCACTCCGGCGAGACCGACGGCCCGATCGCGGTCGGCGATCACCGTCACATCCGGAGCCAGGGTCCGGTTCTCCCTATCCAGCGTGCGAAGACGCTCCCCCTGCTCGGCCGCGCGCACGCGGATCTCCGATCCGGCGAGCATGGCGAGATCATACGCATGAAGCGGTTGGTTGAGCTCGTGCATCACGTAGTTCGTGGCGTCCACGACGTTGTTGATCGGCCGTCCACCGATCGCCCAGAGCCGGGCGGCCAGCCAGGCAGGCGAAGGACCGACCGTTACACCCCGGATCACGATGCCGAGAAAGCGGCTGCACCGGCCAAGATCCTCGATCACCACACGCGCGCCGGAAGCCGCCGCATCGCTCTCGCCATCCTGCCAGACGGGCGACCTCGGCTCCGTCCCCATCCCCAACGAAGGGAGGGCGACGCCGGAGGTTCCGCCGGGCGCCAGCTCCCGCGCCACACCCAGGTGACCCGCCAGGTCGACCCGGTTCGGCGTGAGGTCCAGCACGAAGCAGTGGTCGGGGAATCCAAGTCGCTCGACCAGTCGCTCGCCCGGCCGAAGGTCGGGCGGAAGCTCCAGGATGCCCGAGTGATCCCACCCGAGCTCGAGCTCGCGCTCGGAGCACAGCATCCCCTGGCTGACCTCTCCGCGGATCTTACGCGCGCCGATCTCGAGGCCTCCAGGCAGGGTCGTGCCCGGAGGCGCGTACGGATACAGGCCTCCAGCCCTCACCGGAGCGCCTGCGACGATGCCGATCCTCTCCGGCCCGCCCGTCGTGATCGTCGCGAGCCCGAGCCGATCCGCGTTCGGATGGGGCCGCGTCTCCTCAACGCGCGCGACGATGATGTCCGCGATGCTTTCGCCGACAGGCACGACCTCGTCGACCGCCACGGCACTCATGGAGAGGTGGTCGGCAAGCTCTTCCGCCGAGCCCTCGATCCCAGGCGCCAGCTCGCGAACCCAGTTGACGGAGATTCTCACCCGACTATCCGCTTATTCGATAGAGCTTTATAGCGTAAGATGCAGAAATGGCTTTAGGATCCGCAACATACGTCCAGGGTCGCGGTCGCGCCACCGCGCCGGATCGCCGGCAGGCCGCTTCGGCCGGCAAGCGTGAGCCGCGGCAGGCCGCGGCAAGGCCGCTTCGCTCCGCGGCCACAGCGGGCCTCTTCCTACCGGAACTGCTCCAGGAAGCGGAGGTCCCCCTCGTAGAACAGCCGAATATCGGGAATCCCGTATCGAGCCATGGCGATTCGTGCCGGGCCCATGCCGAACGCGTACCCGGTGTATCGCTCCGGATCGTAGCCCACGGCCTCGAACACGGCCGGGTGTACCATGCCCGAGCCCATGATCTCGATCCACCCCGTGCCCTTGCACGTGGAGCAGCCGTCGCCCCCGCAGCTGCCGCAAGTGGCATCGACCTCGGCGGACGGCTCGGTGAAGGGAAAGTACGCCGGGCGGAATCGCGTGCGCGTGTGCTTTCCGAAGAAGCGATGGACGAAGTGCTCGATCGTGAACCGGAACTCCACGAAGTCGATTCCCTCGTCCACCGCCAGCCCCTCGATCTGCTCGAAGGCGGGCGCATGCGTCGCGTCGAACGGATCCCTCCGGTAGCACATCCCTGGAACGACCACGCGCACCGGCGGATCATGCGTCTCCATGATGCGAGCCTGAACGGGTGACGTGTGGCTACGGAGCAGCACGCCGTCGGCCAGGTAGAACGTATCCCACATGTCCGCTGCCGGGTGCTCCAGCGGGATGTTCAGCGCCTCGAAGTTGTACCACTCAGTCTCGGCCTCCGGCCCGCGCACGCGGGAGAAGCCGAGCTCCCGGAAGATCTCGCAGATCTCGTCGATCACCCGCGTGACCGGGTGCACTCCACCCCAGCACGCGCGCCGCCCCGGCATCGTGAGATCGGCTGGAGGTCGCGTCGTGGACGGCGCTCGCTTCAGAGCGACCGCCCGTTCCTCGAGGGCCGCCTGGAGACGTCGCTTGGCCTCGTTCGCCGCCGCCCCAAGCACCGGGCGCTGGGCGGCCGGCGCCTGCCCGAGCCGTCTCAGAACATCGGTCAAGCCGCCGCTTCGGCCCAGATAGCGAATCCGGGCCGCCTCGAGCTCGTCGAGAGACCCGGAGCTCTCGATGGCGGCAAGGCCCTCCTCCTCGATCCGCGTCAGCGTGTCGAGGAGCTGGACCGGCGGCGTCATCCCAGGTGCTCTTTGGCCAGCTCCGCCAGCTTCGTGAACGCGGCCGGCTCTCGCACGGCGAGATCCGCCAGAGCCTTCCGGTTGAGCTCGACGCCCGCGCTTCGCAGTCCGCAGATGAAGCGCGAGTAGGACAGGTCGTTCTGACGGGCCGCCGCGTTGATGCGGGCTATCCAGAGCCTCCGGAAATCGCGCTTGCGCTGCCGCCGGTCACGGTACGCGTACTGCCAACCACGCTCCACGGCGTCCTTCGCCGTTCGATACAGCTTGGAACGACCGCCGAAGTAGCCCCGAGCCTCCTTCATCAACTTCTTCTTACGCTTGTTGCGCGCCGTGTTCGTCTTCACGCGCGGCATCGTGTCACCTCTCTATGTCGGTCAGTCCCTCACCCCAGCATTCGCTTCACGCGCCGCGTGTCAGCTTTCGACACGAGCGTCGGACTGCGCAGCCTGCGTTTCCTCTTGCGGTTCTTCTTGGTCAGGATGTGGCTGTGAAACGCCCGCCGCCTCCGGAGGCGGCCGGAGCCGCTCCTCCAGAACCGCTTCGCGGCCGATCGGTTGGTCCTCATCTTTGGCATCGATCTCGACTCCTTCCTCGTCGCGGACCGCTCATTCGCGGCGAGGAGCCAGGACGAGAGTCATCGTCCGGCCCTCCCGCGCGATCCCGCTTTCCACCGCCGCCGCATCATCCAGCACGCCCTGCACGTGTTCCAGCAACCGCCGGCCCAATTCCGGGTGGGTGATCTCGCGGCCCCGAAACATGAGAGTGAACTTCACCTTATCACCCTCTTCCAGAAAACGTCGGGCGTGCCGCAGCTTGAACTCGAGGTCATGGGTCTCGATCCGCGGGCGGAGCTTGACCTCCTTGACCTGAATGTTGTGCTGCTTCTTCTTCGCCTCCCGAGACTTCCGCGCCTCCTCGTACTTGTGCTTCCCATAGTCCATCAGCTTGCAGACCGGTGGGCGCGCGTTGGGCGCGACCTCGACCAGGTCCAGCCGCCTCTCCCGGGCCATTCGCCTCGCCTCGTCGGTCGGTACGATCCCTACCTGCCCTCCTTCCTCGTCGATCAGGCGGACCGGGCTGATACGAATCCGATCGTTGACTCTCAGTTCGTCTTGGCTCACATCCCCTCGCTCGGGCGGTGGAACGACGGCCGCCGCACGACCGGCCCACGGGCGGGCGGCGGAAACGAAAACAAAAAACCCGGCACGGCGTCGCCGTCCGGGTGCGCGCGATCGTCACGCGCGAAACGTGAAGGCGGGCTGGAGACCCGTCCCGACCACGAACCCGATAGCAGCCTCCGACCGTCGAGATCGGGACGCCGAAGGGTGGGAGCTCCACTGGCTCCGCTTCTCCAGATTGTCAGGCGCGAAAAGGTATGCCGGACCCCACGGCAAGTCAACGAGCCGGCCGGATCAGCCAAGGAGGTCGCTGAACAACCCTGGCGGGGCGCGTTACGAGCGCCGTGGGTCACAGATCCAAGGCGGCGCGACGACGCGATACCGTGTGTATCGGGGAGGAGCGGCAACGCAGGAGATGGTCCCACGCCGCCGTAACCCATAGGGCGCATGGGGATTGTGGCCGAATACGGCGTCACTCGTCGTCGACGATGCACAGGGCATCGACTCCTCCTCGTTCCTTGTCTTCCACTCACAAGACCCATGCGCGCGACCCACCAGGGTTGTTCAGCGACCTCCAAGGTGCGCGTCCAATGCCTTCGCCCGCACCTTGTCGGAGACAGCCGTCGCAAACTCATCCACAGACATCGTGACCTGCTTTTGCTCGGCACCGCGCGCTCGTACCGCCACCGTGCCGGCCTCCAGCTCGCGGTCGCCTACGACGAGAAGGTACGGAACCTTCATAAGCTCGCCGTCCCGAATCCGGTAGCTCAGGGTTTCGGATCGGGCGTCGAGTCCGGCACGCAGGCCGGCTTCCCGAAGCCGGGCCACGATCGCGGCCGCGCCCTCCGCGTGGCCGTCCGCGATGGGGAGGACCCGCACCTGATCGGGGGAGAGCCACACGGGAAAGGCTCCCGCGAAGTGCTCGATCAGCACGCCCGTGAACCGCTCCAGCGTGCCGAAGATGGCCCGGTGGATCATCACCGGACGGTGCGGCGCGTTGTCCGGGCCGATGTACTCCAGCTCGAATCGTTCCGGCAGATTGAAGTCGAGCTGTATGGTGGCGCCCTGCCACTCCCGGCCGATCGCGTCGCGGAACTTGATGTCGACCTTCGGCCCGTAGAACGCGCCGCCACCTTCATCCATGCCGTATTCCACGCCGATTCGCTCGAGCGCCTGGTGCAGCGATGCCTCGGCCCGGTCCCAAACGTCGTCCGAGCCGATCCGCTTCTCCGGCCGGGTGGCCAGATCGAGGCGGTAGGAAAGCCCGAGCGTCCTCATGACCTCATCGACCAGGTCCAGCGCCGTGAAGATCTCCTCTTCCACCTGATCGGGCGTGCAGAAGATGTGGCCGTCATCCATCGTGAGCATCCGGACCCTCAGCAGCCCATGGAGCGTCCCGGAGCGCTCGAAACGATAGACATTGGCGATCTCGGAGAGGCGGAGAGGGAGATCCCGGTAGCTCCGTTGCCGCGAGGCGTAGATCAGGGTGTGCGCAGGGCAGTTCATCGGCTTGACGCGATACGCCTCCCCGTCCCCCTCGCCACGCATGCTCGGGAACATGTGCTCCGCATACGCCTGAAGATGGCCGGAGCGCTCGAAAAGCGCCTCGCTGGATACATGCGGCGTATAGACGAACTCATAGCCGCGCGTCTCCAGCAGCCGCTCGATCCACCGGCGCAGCTCGAGCTGGATCCTCGCCCCCCGTGGGTGCCAGCAGATCAGGCCCGGCCCGATATCCTTCTGAATGCTGAACAGGTCGAGCTCCTGCCCCAGCTTTCGATGGTCGCGGCGGCGCGCTTCCTCGAGCCGCTCGAGATGCTCTTCGAGCGCCTCCTCGCTGTAGAACGCCGTGCCGTAGATCCGTTGAAGCATCTGGCGCTTCTCGTCACCTCGCCAGTACGCGCCCGCCGCGTGGAGCAGCTTGAAGTGCCGGACCTCCCCGGTCCTCGGCACGTGCGGACCACGGCAGAGGTCGAGGAACGGCCCGTCGCGGTACACCGAGATCGTCTCCTCCTCCGGAATCTCCGCCAGCCTCTCCAGCTTCAGAGGATCGTCCTGGAAGAGCTCTTCGGCCTCTTCTCGGCTCACCTCCCGCCGCTCGAAGCCGTCGTCGGCCTCGATGACGTCGACCATCGTCGCCTCGATCCGCTCCAGATCCTCCGGGGTGAACGGCTCGGCCACATCGAAGTCGTAGTAGAATCCATCCTCGATCGGGGGGCCGAAGCCGATGCCGGCGCCCGGGTGGAGCTGGCGGACGGCGGTGGCGAGCACGTGGGCCGCCGAGTGCCGGAGCACAAAGAGTGCATCCGGATCATCGTCCCGGCGGGTCACGATCTCGACCCGCGCCCCCTGCTCCAGCGGTCGGCCCAGGTCGCGGAGCTCACCGTCCACTCGGGCCGCGATGGCGGCGCGCGAGAGCCCCGGGCCGATCGCGGCCGCCAGATCCGCCGCCGCCGATCCGGCAGGCAGCTCGACGCTCGTTTCGTCCGGCAGGACGACGGCGATCGTCTCCTGACTCACCGTCCCGCTTCCCGCAGGATGCCGTACCCCTGCACCTGGCCGAGCTCGCCGGTGATCACCCACACCTTCGCGCCGACCGAGGTCCGAAGCTCCGACGGGATCGTTTTGAGCGGATAGGACTCGCCGCTGAACAGGTCCAGGTAGTACGCGCCGTCGCTCTCGTCCAAGATCCCGACTGCCGGTTCGGCGCCGTCGATCGAGACGATCTCGTAGGAGCTCGCGTCGATGTACCGACCCGGCTGTCCCCCCTCGGTGAACGTGCCCGTGGCACGCACCTCCGCGCCCGCCAGCCGAGTGATCTCGGACTCCAGCTCGCCGGTCACGAAGATGCCCTCGTCTCCGTCGTCGATCAGCGTCCGGACGAAAGGCAGGTTCCCAACCTGGCGCACGATCCCCGACACCGTATCCGGTCCCACGTCACCCCACCGGGCCATCGGCGCGGACTGAACGCCGGCGTTTCCGGCGCACGCCGCGGTCAAGGTCACGACGAACGCCGCGGCCGCTACGCCGACGCTCGCGGCCACGGCTCGCCCCATCCGTTTCCTCCACATGACTCGTTCTTCCCTCCTCAACGATTGGCACACAGCTTGGATCCCTGCGCGGTCCTTGTGTCAGCGCACGCGGATGACCGTCACTTGAGCGAACGTCGCCGGCGAAAGCGGGAGTCCGGCCGTGTCCAGCAGCCGGACCTCGTAGTCGGGAGCCTCGGCGGCGCTCTGGAGCGAGAAATACTTCGCCGTCGACGATCGCACGGTGAACTGCTCGGCCACCGGCACCAGGCCGAACGTCTCCATGTCCAGCGGATACTCCTCCGTGAAGCTGGTTGCGGTTCCCTCGTTCTCGTGAAGCCCGAGGAAGACGCTCGGCAGATCCCACGTGAGCAGCTGAGTGCGAGCCGATGCCCCCTCCGCCTGGTCGTCCGCAGCCGGCGAGATCAGGAAGTCGTCCAGCAGCTCCGCCCAGCTCCTCCCACTACCCAGCTGCTGGACGACGCGCTCGACGTTGGCGATGCCCTTGAGGAGCAGCGGACCGCCGCTGACGAGCTCCCGAAAAAGGGACTGCTCGTTGCTGCCGGGAATCACTCCGCTGCCCGCCGGCCCCTCTTGATCGCCCAACCAGCGCATGAAGATCCATGCGAAGCCTCGGAAGCGGAGGGAAGAGGGCCCGCCGGGATCCGAAGGAGCGATCGTCTCCGTGTTCTCGGGATTCCTCAGCCAGCCGCCGCCGCCGGACGTCCCTCCCAGACGCTTAAAATTCGAAAGGTGAAACGTGTTGAACGTGTCGACGTCCTGGAGCACATCCTCGAACGTGAGGTTCAAGCGGACCGACAGGCCGGCCGCCGCCAGCCCACCGAGCTCCTCCGCCAGGTGCGACAGGCCCTCATCGACCCAAACCTCCTCGAGATCCCCGAAGCCGCCGGCGCCGAAAATCAGGCGCTGCTCCGCACTGATGAGGTGCTGAAGCTCGTGCGAGCTCACGCTGACGACGTTCTCTCGCGCGAAGTCGACGGTGTGCCGGCGACCGAAATCGCCGGTCGGGTCCGGTGCGAGCAGGTAGAGGATCTCCGCCTCGTTGCTGGTCGCGCACGGGCTGCCAACGCCCCCACCTCCCGACCCCGTACCGGAGTCCGACAGATCGGAGGGCACGAAGAAGCCGGCAAGGAACGTGAGTCCATTCGGCTCCGAGAGCTTGTTCGTCTCCTCGGTGATGAGAACGAGCACCCGCTCGTTGCCGTCGATGTCCGCCGGCTCGCCGAAGTAGCCCGCGTTGACCGGGTGGATCACATCCTCCAGCGTGGCCAGCATCTGGGAGTAGTCGGCGGCCGTAAACCAGCCCGGGCCCTGCGTGTCCCGGAGGATCGCGAAGTGGTCGCCGACGGCCCGCACACTCGCGGTGATGACCGCAGCGGTGTCCGTGCAGGAAACGCTCAGATCCTCCTGGATGGCGAAGAGGAACTCCTGCGTCTCGCCGACCGATGGCACATCGAAGGCGGCGCTGACGAGGGCCCGAGAGGCCCCGGCGGAGGAAACGCCCCCGGCCCCCGATCGGGCCG
>DAOVWI010000212.1 GCA_030636765.1 Gemmatimonadales bacterium | reverse complement strand
TGGCCCGCAGCGTCGCTGGCCGGAAGGCCCGCTGCGCGGCCGCTACTCACGCCGGCGCTGTCGGTGACGCCGGCACGCTCACCCTCGCGGCCGGCATCGCCACCGCACGCCGCCAGGGCGGCCGCGAGGGTTACCGGCAGGAGAACCGTCGGCGCTCGCTTCACGGGCCCTCCAACCGGCCGAGCGCCTCGAGCGCCTCGAGCTCCTCGAGCTCCGACCGGAAGAGCTCGTTTCGCCCCCGTACGGCCTCGGCCCTCGCTATCTCCGCCTGTTCCCGCGCTCCGTTCCAACCCAGCTCGTCCCTCATCAGGGCCGCGATTCGACGGATCGCACCGCCGAACTCCTCGGTCTCGAGACCCACGTGCGTGCGGCGGAACGCCACATCCTCCAAGTGCAGCGCCATCTCGCGTCTCGCCGACTGAACCACCTCGGCCGCAATGTACGGCCGATCCTCCGCGAGCCGCTCCCGCAGCTCCGGCCGCTCCGAAGCCAGCTCCAGCACCTCGTCTGCCAACCCCCCGTAGGCGCGGGCCAGCCGCTCGCAGACGTCCGGTTCCAGGCCCAAGGGGGCTGCGCGGGTCTGAAGCGTCCGCTCCAGCTCTTTCAGATCCTCGAAATCGCCGCCGGGAAGGGGCATCCCGGCGGTTTCAGCCTCCCCACGGGCCCGGATCCCCCGCTCGGAGAGCCGTGACTCGGCGAGGTCGACGATCTCCTCGGCCATCGCGCGGTGGGAGGTGAGCTTGCCTCCGGCGATCGTCAGCAGCCCCGGCGGCTCCTCGAGTATCACATGCTCCCGCGACACCTCGTCCTCCTCCGCCCCCGCCTCTCCGGCGACGAGGGGCCGCAGGCCCGCCCAAGCGCTGATCACATCGGCGGAGTCCAGGCGCGCATCCGGAAAGAGATGGTTGGTCGAAGCCAGCAGGTATCGCACGTCTTCGCCGGTCGGACGCACGTCCTCGGGGGCCCCTTCGTAATCCTCGTCGGTCGTGCCGATGAGCGTAAGATCCCCCCAGGGGAGAACGAACATGATCCGGCCGTCGAGCGGCGACTCGAAGATCAGCGCCCGGGAGTGCCCGATCCGGTCCCTCCGAACGTGGATATGGGTGCCTCGCGTCGGACGAAGCAGAGGCGGTGCCTCCCGGCCCGCGCGCGTCAGCGTCTGATCGGTCCACGGCCCCGTGGCGTTCAGGACGAGGTGCGTCCGAACGTCCCACTCCGACGCTTCGCCGGGCTCGGCCGGCTTCTCTTGGACGCGGACGCCGACCGCCTGCCCTTCCTCGTAGAGGATCCGGACGACCTCGAGGCGATTGGCCACGGCGGCGCCGCACTTCGCCGCCGCCCGAACGGTGGTCAGCACCAACCGGGCGTCGTCCACCTGGGCGTCGAAGTATCGGGCGCCTCCCAGGAGCCCCTCGGGAGCGAGGCCGGGCTCGCGCCACAGAACGTCCTGAGCGCTCAGCATCTGGTGCCGCTCGATGTTCCGGAACAGCGACAGGGCGTCGTACAGCCACATCCCCGCGTCCAGCTTGAGGCGCCCCACGCTGCCCTCCCGGTAGACAGGGAAGAGGAACTCGAGGGGACGCACCATGTGGGGCGCGATGCGAAGAAGGGTGCGGCGCTCGCGGCTCGCCTCGAACACGAGGTCGAACTCGAACTGCTCGAGGTAGCGAAGGCCGCCGTGGATCAGGCGTGAGGATCGACTGCTAGTTCCCTCGCCGAAGTCGCGCGCCTCCACGAGCCCCGTTCGGAAGCCGCGCGCCGCCGCGTCCCGTGCCGCGGCCGCGCCCGTGATGCCGCCGCCGATGACGAGGACGTCGAAGCTCTCGTTTCGGAGTCGGCCAAGGTGCTCCGCCCGCCTCACGGCGTCAGGACGATCTTCCCGAACTGCTCGCCGGCCTCGAGCCGCTCGTGTGCTTCCCGGGCCCGTTCCAGCGGCCACACGACGTCGATCACCGGCTTCAGCGTGCCATCGAGCACCAAGCCCATGACCTCCCGAAACTCGCTGTCGGACGCCATCGTGCTCCCGATGATCCGAAGCTGCCTCCAGAACACGAGCCGGATGTCCGGGCACCCCCGAGCTCCCGTGGTCGCTCCGTACGTTACGAGGCAGCCGTCCGGCGAGAGCGCCCTGACGCATCTTGCCCAGACCGCCTCACCCACGCCGTCCAGCACGACATCCACACCGCGCTTTCCGGTGAGCTTCCAGGCCACGACGGAGAGATCCTCCCGGTCACGATCGATCACCTCGTCGGCGCCAAGCTCGCGGACGGCGTCGACATGCTTCCCGCTCGTCACGGCGATCACCCGGGCGTCCACGAGCTTCGCGATCTGGATCGCGGCCGTCGAGACTCCACCGGAGGCGCCCGTGATCAGTACGGTCTGGCCGGCACGCAGCCCGGCTCGCGTGATCAGCGCCCGCCAGGCGGTCTGATAGACGAGCGGCGCGGCCGCTGCGCGCTCCGCCGGGAAGCCCTCCGGCAGACGGAGCAGGTTGCGGACGGGCACCCGGACCTCCTCGGCCAACCCTCCGGCCACGTGCTCACCGACGATCCCGTAACGCTCGCACAAGCTGTGCTCGCCCCGGGCACACCACTCACAACGATCGCACCAGAGGCCCGGATTCGCCGTGACTCGCTCGCCGATCTCCCACCCTTCCACGCCATCCCCCAGGCGGGTGATCCGGCCGGCGAAATCCGATCCACCCACATGGGGAAGCGGGATCTCCAGCTCCGGGATGCCGCGCCGCACCCAGAGGTCCAGATGGTTCAGCGCCGCCGCCTCCACGCTAAGAACCACCTCGCCCGCTTGGGGCTCGGGATCCGGCAAATCGCCGACCCGGATGTTCTCCGGCCCTCCGTGGGCCTCGAAGTACGCAGCCTTCATAGGTCGGCCAACTTATCCGACGACCCGGACGGGCGCACGCGATCGGGCATCGGCCTCGGCTTCGATCGCCACGGCACCCATCGTCGCTTCCGACGGATCTTTTGACGGGTTTCACCGGTACTTGAGATCGAGTCTCAACGAGGTTAGGTTAGGGATCCAAACCAATAACGGTTATCACTTTCAGGAAACGGCATATGGCAGATCACCTTCTCGAGATACGGGATCTTCACGTCTCCCTCGAAGGGGAGGACACGGAGATCCTGCGTGGCGTGGACCTCGTGGTCGATGGCGGTGAGATCCACGCCCTCATGGGCCCGAACGGCTCCGGAAAGAGCACGTTGGC
>DAOVWI010000192.1 GCA_030636765.1 Gemmatimonadales bacterium | reverse complement strand
GGCTGCCGGACATCTGGAGGGAAGCGTGCGGCTGGCGAGCGACCTGACACCGCTCGTGGGAGCACGGATCATGATCGCGGAGCTGGATCCCTCTGCCCTCTCCGACAGCGCCGGCTACTTTCGCATCGAGGACGTACCGGCAGGGGAGCACGAGGTGATCGTGGGCTTCCTGAGCATGGTGTCCCAGGCGTCCCAGGGAGTCACGGCGACGATTCGGGAGGATCAAACGACCGAGGTGGAGCTCCTGCTCGATCTCGCCGTTCTTCCAGTCCCGGCGCTCGTCGTGCAGATCGAGGCGCTCGAGGAACGGGGGAAGATGCGTGGTTTCGAGCGGCGGCGGGCGACGACTTTCGGAAGGTTCATCACTCGACAGGAGATCGAGCGGCTGCAGCCGCGTCAACTGAGCCAGCTCTTTTACATGGTCCCGGGTGTTCGGGTCATTCGCTCTCCCGGGGACCTGTCCAACCCGATCCTGAGCACCACGCGGGGCGTGCGTGTCTGCGAGATGGATTTCTACCTGGACGGGATTCGGCAGCCGCTAGACAACCGCTTCACGATCGACCTCCTGCCGCCCGGGGACATCGAGGGAATCGAGATCTACACCGGCCCCTCCAACACTCCGGCGATCTTCGCCTACCGGGGGGCGCAGTGTGGTGTCGTGGCCATCTGGACGCGCGATCCCACACGCCGGTAGCGGCACTCCCCTTCAGCGGTCCAGTTCAGCGGTCCGTTTCAGTAGCCCAGCGCCTTTCCGCCGCCGCGCGGATCCGAGACACCGAACCGGACGCCGTCGGGCGCGATGTAGATGGACTGGACGCGGCCCGAGAAACCGGGCCGCTCGCTGAGCCGGTGGCCTCGGCGCTCCAGCTCCCTGACCACGGACGGCTCCAGTCCGCCGTGCTCGTAGTACAGAAGGTCGGGGAGGTGCTGGTGTTGGATTCGTGCTGCGGCCACCGCCTGCTGCACGCCAAGCCCGTGCTCCACCTGCGCCAGGATTACCTGGAGAACGGAGGTAGGGATCGTGGGCCCGCCCGGGGTGCCGGTGATCAACTCCGTCCGCCCGTCCGGGCCGATCACGATCGTCGGCGTCATGGCCGACAGCATTCGCTTCCCGGGCCGGATCGCGTTCGCCTCCCCCTGCACGAGTCCGTACATGTTCGGCACCCCCGGCCGGGAGGTGAAATCATCCATCTCGTTGTTGAGCAGGAAGCCTGCCCCCCGCACGACGACGGCCGCGCCGAAGGAGCCGTTGATCGTCGTCGTCACGGCTACCGCGTTTCCTGCCGAGTCGATAACCGAGAGGTGGGTCGTATGCGACGGCTCCGGTCGCGGAGCGAGCCTCGCTTCGGAAGGAGTCGCACGCTCCGGATCGATCGTGGCCCGGAGTGAGTCCAGGTGCCCCTGGCCGAGGAGCCTCTCCACCGGCACGTTCGTAAAGTCGGAATCTCCCAGGTACCGATTCCGATCCTCGTACGCCCTTCGCATCGTCTCGGCCAGCAGGTGGATCTCGTCGGCCGAGTGGTACTCCAGGCTGTGGAGGCCGAGGGGCTCCAGGATGCCCAACATCTCCGCCAGGGTGATGCCTCCGGCCGAGGGCAGCCCCATCGAGAGGAGCCGGCGGTGGCGGTACGCGATGTGGATCGGCTAGCGCCACACGGCCTGGTACGCCGCGAGATCGCCGCGCGAGATCAGTCCGCCCCCACGCCTCATTTCGAACGCGATCGAATCGGCGATCCAGCCACCATAGAAGGCGGCGGCCCCGGAGTCCGCGATAGCCTGCAGGGTCCGGGCGAGGGCGGGTTGGCGGAGGAGCGTGCCGGGAAGAGGCGGGATCCCCCCCGGAAGAAAGACCGCTGCCGAGGAGGGGAAGCGCGCCAGACGGGCCGATTGGGCGGAGATCGCCTGGTGGAGGCGCTCGGAAACCAGGAAGCCGTCGCGGGCGAATCGCACGGCCGGGGCCAGCAGACGCTTCCATGCCAGGCTCCCGAACCGCCGATGGGCTTCTTCCATACCGGCAACCGATCCGGGCACGCCCGCCGCGAGGTGTCCGGTTCGGCTCGCCGCCGATACGGTGCCCGCGGAATCGACGTACATGTCGCGCGATGCCGAGGCCGGGGCCTTCTCCCGAAAGTCGAGGGACGCCGCCCGGCCGCTCGCTGTGCGGAGGACCATGAAACCTCCGCCGCCGATGTTGCCGGCCTGTGGGTGGACCACGGCTAGAGCGAAGTGGACGGCGATCGCCGCGTCGACGGCGTTCCCGCCGGCCCGGAGCACGTCCAGGCCTGCTGCGCTCGCCAGACTGTCCGCGCTGACGACCATGCCTCGCCGGGCGGCCACGGGCGGCTGATCGGCCGGAAAGGGCCAGCCCTCCGGGAAGCGGAGGGTCGTGAGCGTGTCGGATCGGTGCGCGGCGTGTAGCTCGGCCGCCGCGCGTAACGTGTCGGCCGCCGCCCGCCCGGAATCCGGCCCTGCCGCCGCGGGCAGGACGGCGGCGATCAGGAGGATCGCGAGGGCGCGGCCGGGGCGCATCAGGCCGCGTCCGTGTCGGTCAGAGCGCATCAGGCGTCCGTGTCGGTCAGGCCGACCCTCGGGCAGAGATCCAACAGCACGCAGCCCGGGCAGGCGGGAGTGCGCGCGCGGCACGTTTCCCGCCCGTGCCGGATGAGCAGGATGTGCAGAGAGAAGCGCAGCTCCGGCGGAACGATCTCGTTCAGCACCTCGTGGGCACGCTCCGGCGTGGCGCGATCCGGCACCAAACCCAGCCGTCTCGTTACGCGATGCACATGGGTGTCCACCGGCATGACCGGACGGCCTAGCGAGAAACAGAGGACGCAGGCGGCGGTCTTCGTCCCGACGCCCTTGATCGCCGTCAGATAGTCGAGAGCCTCCTCGTCGGACATGTTGCGAAGGCGCTCGAGGCTGGGCGAGCCTCCATCGCTCGACCGCCGGAGCGCCCGCAGGATCGTCCCCGCCTTCCCCTGCGCCAGGCCGGCCACGCGGATAGTGCGCTCGAGTCGCTCCGCGCCGTGCTCGAGCACCTCCTCCCAGCTTCCGTACTCCTCCCGGAGGCTCGACCAGGCCCGGTCGCGGTTGGTGTCCGAGGTGTTCTGGCTCAGGACGGTGTGGATGAGCTCGTCCAGCGGATCGACACGCGGCTTTTCTGCCGCGCCGTATCGCTCTCCCAGCCTGGATTCGATCTGGCGGACCCGTTGCCGTGACGTACCCATTTTCACCCCATCCCGGCTCCTGTCGGCCGTCCGTCACGCCGCATACCTTCCGCTGGCGCCGGCGCTGGCGGCGAGCCGCCCGACCGCCGAACCGCAATCCGGGGGCGGATGACGCGTGGCAAGCGGACGACATGCGGAAGGTAGACGACGTGGCAAGGCCCGCAAAGGAGGGGTCGAGTTGGAGCTGGACGGTCGTCTGACGGAAGCCGGCAACCCGCTCACCGCGGGGATCGACTGGGCGTCGGCCGCCAGGATCGTCGAGCTGATCGGCGCCGAGGACCGGCTCGTGGCGCCCGCCGTGGCTGCGGAGGCCGAGCGGATCGCCCGGCTCATCGAGGAGGTCGCGAAGAGGATCCGTCGCGGTGGCCGGCTGATCTACGTAGGAGCCGGAACGAG